>REBL01000050.1 GCA_007692755.1 Nodularia sp. (in: cyanobacteria)
GCGATCGCCTAAGTCCGCAATATTCAACAGCGATCGCAATCAACTTTTACCATACTCTTGTACGAAAAAAATCTGTCCGACTGCTTTTATATTTTGCTTCATAACCCGCAAGAAACTATTCTCTAAGGTTCGACGATCCTCATCCAAAAAATCAATTATTGCCTTGACTTTCCCAGCATAATCACGATCATGTTTAAAAATAATCATGCCAGCATGATTCGGTGCAGTGCGATGTAGATCGATAAAATCTTGGCGATTTTCTGTAATCAAAATGCGACCTGTCCCTGTGGCATACTGCAAAACAACATCGTCGGGAATCCCTTGATTTGCTTGACCTGCTTCGTAGGAAGTTAATACATCGTGTCCCTCTGATCTGAGTAAGCTTACCATTGCGATCGGAAAATTTTCATTGGAGTAAAATTGTCATGCCATTAGACTAAATCATCTTGGGCAATTTCTCGATCAATTTGTTCGGGATTTTCTTCGTAGTAATGCCAAGCTGCACTTAAATCTTCCGCAGTCAATCCAGGATAATTTGCCAATAATTCTTTATCCGGCGCACCTTGTTGACGATATGCTACCAAAGTCCATACGGGAATCCGTGTATTTCTAATTCGCGCTTGTCCCCCGCAAACTCCAGATGTAATCTGAATCGGATTTTGCAACATTTGCACGTAATTTAATGCTTGGTCAACTAATTCCTCTGGTAAAGCTGCAATTACTTCGAGCAGTTGAGTTCTCTTATTCATGACAACAAAATCTCTCTCGCTTATTTCATCCTAACTTGAAAATTTATTGACTTCACCTACTCACTCAATTAATATTGCGCTTTAAATGTGTCATCATCCTGATTCAGGATATCAAGATACTCGTTATAGATATATACTTTGTTCCTAGGCTTACCCGTTGCCTCAGTTACGATACCAAGTTGCTGAAGATCTTCGATTGCACGTTTAACAGTTGGCTTAGTTGTTGCACAAGCCTCTGCGGTTTCGGGAATTCGGATGGCAATTCTTTTCTTTAAGTAATCGTAGACTGTTAAGTTTGACTGCACTGCAACCGATTGGTAAATCGATCCTTTCCGTGACTGCTCTACTACTTTTCGATCTCGCTCAAAAAGTGCCATTAGCGCACGGATTTTCTCCGTAGCTTGATTAGCAATAGTTGTAACACCTTCAAGAAAAAATACAAGCCACTCTTCCCAATTTCCTTGAGTTCTTACTTCTTGGAGCAGACGGTAATACTTGTCGCGGTGCTTCTTGAAATGAAGGCTCACATAAAGCCACGGTCGCTCCAGAACTCCTTCAGCAACAAGCATAAGTGCTATGAGCATACGACCTAATCGACCGTTACCATCAAGGAAGGGGTGAATTGTCTCAAATTGTGCGTGTGCAAGTCCAACCTTGAGCAAGACAGGATATTCTCCATAATGGAGAAATTTCTCAAACGCCCCAAGTATATCTGGTAACTCATGCGGTGGCGGCGGTACAAACATTGCATCACTCGGCTTACTTCCCCCAATCCAGTTCTGGGAACGCCTGAACTCTCCGGGGGCTTTCTGATCACCACGAGTACCACGGACAAGCTGCTCATGTGACTCACGAATGAGACGCAAGCTGATGGGCAGTGTTGAGAGTCGATCAATACCATAGCTCAATGCACCAATGTAATTGGAAACCTCTTGAACATCTTCCAATACAACCCCCGGTATTGCCTGATTTTCATGAAGAAGCAAATCAGCAATGGATGACTGAGTTCCCTCAATCTGACTTGACAATACGGCTTCCTTTCGGATGTAACTGTATAGAAGTTCTTCTGGTCCGGGCAGTATTCGCCCAATCCCATCAAGTCGCCCCAACGCTAATCCAGCAGCTTCAAGCCGTCGCTGAAGCACTGAATCTACCGTGATTGCCGGAACAGGAGGCAGGGGTGCAGGAATAAAGGCTTCATAGGAAGTTTCACCACTGCCCTGCTGAACCCATCGCCCTGCCCGTTCTGACCTCTTAGTAAAGGATGACATACTTACAGAATTATTAGTAAAGCAAATAAGTATTTACTTTACTAAAGATATTAAAAAAAGTAAAGCCTACCCACGAAGAATCTTTGAATCGAGATTTGCCTTTGCACAAGCGTTTCACTCATGGGTTCAGCCCAACTATTTATTATACGGAAACTTTCCGTACAATGTTTTTCTTAATCCTAATATTCTCTATAGTTGCATTCGCCGCATTCCCCACCAAGCGATCGCAAACTCGACAATTCCCAAAAGCAGCAAAGCACCGATAAGATGCCAAGTTCCAAACCAGCCTGAACTCCGCACAAATATATCCTGCTTCATTGACAGCTATCTGAATTATGATGATTTCGTTTATTGCGTTGAATAACAATGAGTGGGGAAAAACCAAAGTGAAAGCACAGGTATTTAGAGGCGTTAATCAATTATCCTACGAAGAAATACCAGTTCCGACGCTGGAACCAGATGAAGTGCTGGTACAGGTGGGGGTTGTGGGATTGTGTCAGTCAGATATTAAAAAAATTCGTTATCCCCTGTATGAACCACCACGCATATTTGGACATGAAACTGCGGGTACGATCGCAGCCATCGGTTCTGAAGTAAAATCTTGGCAAGTAGGACAACGGGTGGCGGTGATGCACCACATTCCTTGTATGCGTTGCGCCTACTGCATGAATGATAATTTCTCTATGTGCGATGTCTATAAAAATATCTCGACCACAGCCGGATTTAATGCTAGTGGTGGCGGTTTTGCTGAGTATGTCAAGGTTCCCGGACATATTGTGCAGAATGGCGGGTTAATTCCTATTCCTGATCACATCAGCTTTGAAGAGGCGAGTTTTGTTGAACCAACTAACTGCTGTCTGAAGGCTGTGAAAAAAGCCCAAATTGCCCCCGGACAAACTGTTTTGGTGACTGGTGCGGGACCAATTGGCTTAATGTTTGTGATGTTAGTCAAGCATTTTGGGGCGAAAGCGATCGCCACTGATTTGCTACCATCTAGAGTAGAGAAAGCCTTAGCTGTCGGTGCAGAAGCGGCTTTTGATGCGCGTGATCCTGATTTACCGGCCAAAATTCAAGCCTTAACGGGGGGAATGGGTGTTGATGTCACCCTGCTGGCTGTTCCCAGTGATAAAGCTTTCTTTCAAGCCCTGGATTGTACCCGCAAAGGTGGTAAGATTTTGTTTTTCGCAGAATTCCCCGATGAAGTGGAAATTCCCGTTAACCCGAATATTCTTTACCGTCGGGAAATTGATTTGATGGGTAGTTATAGTTCGTCCTATCGGCTGCAAAATCTCTCGGCGGAGATTGTGTTTAATCGGCGGATCGATGTCCAGGCCTTGATTAGCGATCGCTATCCATTACAAAACTTATCCGCAGCTGTCGCCCAAGCGATCGCACCTAATCCCGCAACATATAAAATTTTAATTTATCCGTAGTCCGGGCAAACAAAATAACAGTAGAAAATATTTATAGCGCTTCTCGATATTTTGCGATAAGCCCTTGCTTTTGATTTATCTGAGAATCGCGCTATTTTCTTTCCATCTACCCCAACGCTAAATGTCCATTGCATTAATTCTCATCGCCCTACTAGCCTTCTACGTCGCCTGCAATCTCGGTGCTAACGATGTCGCCAACTCAATGGGAACCTCTGTAGGTTCCAAAGCCATCACCTTGAAACAGGCGATCATTATTGCTGGAATTTTAGAATTTACGGGCGCGGTATTATTTGGGCATGAAGTATCCCAAACCTTAGCCACGAAAATTGCCAATCCGGTTATATTCGCTGCGACACCAGAAATTTACGTAACTGGTATGGTAGCAGTGTTAATTACCTGTGGGCTATGGCTGCAAATTGCCACCTCACGCGGTTTACCTGTAGCCTCATCTCATGCAGTTGTAGGTGCGATCGCTGGATTTAGTTGGGTAGCTGTGGGGGTAGATGCAATTAATTGGTCATCAATTGGCTTCGTTGCCATTGGCTGGATTTGTACGCCGATCATCAGTAGTGCGATCGCCGCTTTATTCTACAGTCAAATCAAGCACTGGATTTTGGATCAACCCAATCAAGTAGCACAGCTACAACAATGGATTCCCTGGCTGAGTGTAATTCTGCTAGGAATATTTGGTGTCATCGTCCTACCGTCCTTAACGCAACCCCTAACTAATTACTTGAATGAGCGAATTGGTTTAAACTTACCCAGTTACGACATTCCCTTATTCACAGGTGCAGTTGCAGCCATTGCACTCACAGTCATTAGTTGGCGACAGTTAGAACAAGTGGAGGAGACAGCAGACAAAGAGCAAATACTTTCCACTCCCCACTCCCCACTCCCCACCCCCGTAGAACGCCTGTTTGGTCGGTTTCAAGTTCTCAGTGCTTGCTTTGTCGCCTTCGCTCATGGTTCTAATGATGTGGGCAATGCGATCGCTCCTTTAGCTGCGATCATCTATATTAATCGCACTGGTAGCGTACCTATTAATGGCATCACTATCCCCATCTGGATATTAATCCTTGGTGGTGCTGGTATTGTCGTTGGTTTAGCTCTCTGGGGTGAAAAAGTGATTGCCACAATTGGCGAAAACATCATTTCCTTGCAACCTAGTAGTGGATTCTGTGCCGAACTTGCAACCGCCACCACCATCCTCCTAGCCTCGCGGTTTGGTTTACCTGTCTCCACCTCTCATGCTCTTGTTGGTGGTGTTGTCGGTATTGGACTAGTGCAAAATATCAAATCAATTAAATTTCAAACTCTACAAGGTATTGCCGTTACATGGCTAATTACCCTTCCCGTGAGTGCAATCCTCGGCGCTGCCATCTTTAGCACTGCGAAGATTTTATTCCTCTAATATTTATTCTTTATGTATCTTAATGAATTAATATTTCTCTAACTTTTTTCTGAAAAGCAAACTGCTAAAACACTAAAACTAAAGTGTATTTTTGCAGAATAGCAGTTAATTGATTAAAATGTTTTACAGGGGATAGTAATACTGTCAATTTCTGCGGACGATCAGTTTAATACCTAATTAAGAATGTAAACTGTCACACAAGCTACATTCTGCACAAATTGATATACAAGTCCATAACTTTGACAATCCTGTTATGGCAATACACGTATTGGTCAGCTTTTGTTAATTACTGTTGCTACTAGAAAAACAAGTATTTATATTGGAGTGTTGTTTTTTCCTAATAAACTCTCACAAAAGAACCGTGAATTTAAATAATCAGTCTCATGGCAGGCATCTCTGTGATGCTGAAGAGAACACAGTATAGTAGGGCTGTTACGCAAATAAATTGGATACTTTGCCAAATTTGTACTCAGCATGACAAAATTACATTTATGTACGCAATTCCTGCAAATGTTGGGAATTTACCTGACAAAATACAGGAAATCAGTATGAGTGCCAAGCAAGTTTACAGAAAGCAGCTTTATCTTCAAGGTGTTAGAGGTTAGAAGCTAATGGGGCGATTTGAGAAGCGACCAGACAACCCGCGAGTCAGAGGCGAGCTATCCAGAGCAGCAGAGACAGCTTTATGGGCTGTGGTGGAGGATTTAGAAAGACTCCAGCAAAATGTGCTCAGATCGTTACAGGACGAAATAAAACAGCTTCAAGCGGAAAAATCTCGTTTATCTGACGAAATTCAACAGTTGCTAGAGGAAAAGGAACACTTGCAACAGGTACGACAAATAACTGAACAGCAGGTGTTAATTCGTCAGTTATCGGAGGCCTTGGCAAAGCACATATCCTCGCAACTGCAATCATCTCTGGCCAGTTTAGCCAGCAAATCAGTAGAAGGTAATTCCCCGGAACCCTCGGCGATGAAGTCAGCAGGGGGTCACAATGAAAATGCTGAACAAATGCTTGGCACTTTGGATGATACCCTGACGATTACCTTTAACTCGTTACAACAGGAACTGAAGAATTATCAAAATAATTTCTCCCAACAGTTGTCTCGGATGCAAAGCCAGCAGCAGCAGGGAGAAGCTATTGTCGAGGACTTTATTAATCATCTGCGCGGTGAACTAGGAAAAACCACAAAAGAAATTTCACCAGCATTAGTCAAAGCATCACCTCCTAATATTTTGCAACCCACGGAGCAACAGCCGCCCCGTTCCTCTCAGACACATTTACAAACAGGAGTAATCCAGACTAGCGCTACCAAGCCAAGTTCTACAAACACTGAAAACTTATCCCAAAGCAACAATACTGCTCCTTTCACACCCCCGTCATCGTCAAACAAAATACTGACACTAGCGACTGAACCAAGTTCAGTACTCAATCGGGATTTGTCCGAACGTGAGACTAAATCCCCAC
>REBL01000177.1 GCA_007692755.1 Nodularia sp. (in: cyanobacteria)
TTTTGAGTTCTTCAATTAAATGTTCTTGAACACTGTAGTCGAGATATTCATAAACTTCAATAGCCTCAGTTTTTGGAAGCAAGCGAAAAACCAAAGCGTGCATTGCTTCTGGTAATCCTTCAATAGCTTCAGCTATATCCGCAGGTTGCACAGGTTCAAGAATGGATTTGGCTTCCTGCAAGTTCCCCTCTTCTAACAGCATTTTTAGCTGATTCCGCACTAAATCTCGCAATTCGCTGCGCGTAACATTTTGGGTGATAGAGTTGAAATGATTCGTTTCAGTCAAAATCTACTTTCCTCTGTCTGTTTGAACAAGTTTGCTGCTTTTAGTTTAGGGGAATGTGGGATAGGTTCAAGTTAAACTTGTAATTATTGCTTCTATTTTAGAGGCATCAATACCTTTTATCATGGACTTGGCGCATAAGTAGGTGGGCGCGAAAATCTATAACTTGATCATTGCGTATCGCTAAAGCGAAAGCTACTCTAACTCAGAGTATTCGCGTAGATTGCCGGAGGCTTTAGCAACCGCAAGGGTTTCAGACAAGTTACATTTTATTATATAGTTCGGTTTATTCGTGCCTACTTACTTCCAGGCATAATGATTTTTATCGGCGTACACAAGGATGGGTGTACTGCCCATCGGACAATATTTATAATATTAAAATTTGGCTACTTCATTTAATTACAAAATGCTACTTTAGCATAAATTATCCTATTATTGTAATAGACAAATCATGTAAAAATTACCTTTTACTTTATATTAAGAGCAATAGAGAGACTGCAAGATGAACGAATTTGATCAACAAAGAGTTGAGAGTTTTTTAGGTAAATGGCAAGGGTCTAGCGGTAATGAAATAGCAAATAAAGACTCATTTTGTTTAGATTTATGTACTGTTTTAGGTGTCGCGTCACCACCGCCTAAAGGTAGCGTTCCCGGTGATCCATACTGTTTGGAGAAAAATGTAAAAATGCCCCAGTCTACGGGGAATATCCAGCAGGGACGGATTGATTTTTATAAACAAGGACATTTTATTTTAGAAGCCAAGCAAGGAAGTACAAAATCTGGTAGTAGTACACCCAAGCGCGGCACGAGAGCTTATGATCAATATATGCAAAAGGCATTTATTCAAGCCACTGCTTATGCACCGCATTTATCAGGGAAACCACCATTTTTATTAACTTGTGATATTGGTTCCCATTTTGAGTTATGGATGGGATTTAGTGGTGATTATGGCGGTTATGGTGCTAGGCAAATAATTAAACTAGATGATTTATTAAAAGCTGATATTTTTGATTTATTTGTTGATATTTTTAATCAACCACAAAAGCGAAATCCAGAGAAGATTAGAGCTAAGGTAACGCGAGAAGTAGCTGATGATTTAGCTAAGTTAGCCTATGGGTTAGAAAAACAGCAAGACGACCCCCAAGAAGTGGCTAATTTTTTGATGCGTTGTATATTCACCATGTTTGCGGAAGATGTGCAACTGCTCAAAGGTGAAGTTTTTACGAAAGCATTAACAACCAGATGGTTATCTAAGCCCAGCAGCTTTAAACTAGAGATTGAAACTTTATGGAAAACAATGGATCAAGGGGGAACTTTTGGGTTTGATAGTATATTAAGATTTAATGGCAGTTTGTTTGCAGATGCGACAGCTTTTGATTTAGATAAGAAACAGTTAGAGGTATTATTGCAAGCTGCTAAAAGAGATTGGAGTCAGGTAGAACCAGCAATTTTTGGAACTTTGTTAGAACGGGCTTTAGATGCAAAAGAACGCAGCAAATTAGGCGCACATTATACGCCGCGTTCTTATGTGGAAAGGTTAGTGCGTCCGGTGGTGATAGAACCTTTACGCCAAGATTGGTTAGAAACAGAAATTGTGGTAGACCAATTATTAAAAGTTGAAGGGGATGAACTGGAACAAACGAAGAAGCAGAAGAAGAAAGCAGCGACTCAGAAAAAAGAAGCCGTAAACTTAATTAAAGAATTTTTGCAGAAGTTGAGAAGCATTAAAATTCTTGACCCTGCTTGTGGTTCGGGTAACTTTTTGTATGTGACGATGGATTTATTAAAAAGTCTAGAAGCGGAAGTTATTCGCCGGATAGCTGATATTACAGGAAAATATCAAACCAGTATTTTAGACCAAGTTAATGTTTCCCAATTTTTAGGAATTGAAGTAAACCCCAGGGCGGCTAGTATTGCGGAACTGGTAATTTGGATTGGTTATTTACAATGGTATTTTCAGCAGTTTGGTAATACTTCGCCACCGGAACCGGTTTTACAGAAGTTTAATAATATTGAATATCGAGATGCGGTGTTAGCTTGGGATAGTGATGAACAACCTGCAATTGACGCGACAACGCAGCAACCGCGCACCCGTTGGGGTGGACGCACGATGAAGCATCCAGTGACTGGGGAAAATGTCCCAGACCCTCAAGACCAAGTACCAATTTATAGTTATATAAATCCCCGTGAGGCTGTATGGCCAGAGGCTGATTATATTGTCTCAAATCCGCCGTTTATTGGTAATGCCAGGATGCGGGAATTATTGGGTGATGGTTATACTGAAAATCTGCGTCAAGTGTATAAGTCTAAAAAAGTGCCTAATACTGTTGATTATGTGATGTATTGGTGGCATAAAGCCGCAGATTTGGTCAGAAACGGTAAGGTTAAGCGGTTTGGTTTTATTACTACTAATAGCATTAGTCAGGTTAGGTTAAGAAGTGTAATTGAATATCATTTAAAACAGAGTAATCCCATTAAGTTAATTTTAGCTATTCCTGACCATCCTTGGACTGATGAAGGTGCAGCAGTGAGAATTGCGATTACTGCGGCTGAGTTGGAAAGTTCATCAGTTTCTAATGTTGTTCAATTGGGAGATGTAATTTTTGAAGGTGAAGGAAAAACGCCAGAAGATTCAGCAGATTTAATTGATATTGCATGGGAAAATGTAGGGCTGATTTTTAGTAATCTCCAATCTGCTGCAAATGTAGGAAGTTGTAAAAAGCTACAAGCTAATTTACAGCTTTCTTGTCCAGGTATGAAAATGACAGGTGCGGGTTTTCTATTAACAAAAGAACAATCAACTAATTTAGGTTATAACGAAGCTGTTTGTACTCCAAAAGTTATTAAAAAATATCTTCATGGTCGAGATATTACTGATAAGCCTAGAGGTTTATATACAATAGACTTTTTCGGACTTTCAATTAGTCAAGTTCAAAGCCTCTATCCGAAAATTTATCAATGGGTATATGAACGAGTCAAGCCAGAGCGTGATATGAATAATCGTAAAGCTCTACGTGAAAATTGGTGGATATATGGTGAAGCTAGAGCTACTTTGAGAGCAGCCTTGAAAGATTTAAAGCGTTATATTGTAACTGTAGAAACAGCTAAACACCGCGTGTTTATATTTTTAAATGCCGATGTTATACCTGATAATAAACTGATTGCGATCGCTCTTGATGATGCTTACTTTTTAGGTGTGCTTTCAAGTCGGATTCATGTAACTTGGGCGTTAGCAGCAGGTGGAAGATTAGAAGATAGACCAGTTTATGTAAAAACAACTTGCTTTGACCCCTTCCCCTTCCCAGAACTTACACCAGAACAAAAACAAAAAATCCGCGAATTAGGCGAAAAACTAGACGCACACCGGAAACAAGTACAAGCACAGCATCCTGATGTCACAATTACCGGGATGTATAACCTCTTAGAAAAATTACGTGCTGAACAACCCTTCACCGATGCTGATAGAAAATATAATGATAAAGCCTTAATCTCTATCCTCAAATCAATTCACGACGAACTAGACGAAGCGGTTTTTGCTGCTTACGGATGGTCACAAAATAGCAGTGATCATGAAATTTTAACGCAATTAGTCGCCCTGAATGCTGAACGCGCCGCAGAAGAACGTAACAATTTAATTCGGTGGTTGCGTCCTGAATATCAAGCACCTCATGAAGTTAATCTTCAAGAACCAATTCCAGGTATGACCACAACCGCAGAAACTACAATTACACCCATAGAACAGAAACCATTTCCCAAAAAAGCGAAAGAACAACTTGCAGCAATTCGGGATTTGTTACGCACCAGTGGCGGTGAATGGACTTTAGAACAAGTGATCAAACAGTTTAAAGTTACCCAGCGACAAAAGCCAGTCATTAATGACCATTTAGAAAGTTTAGAATGGTTCAATATTCTAGTTAGTTCAAATGAAAATGGTGTAACACGCTGGCTTTATGCAGAAGTGGAAAAATAGGCGTTAATTATGAATTAGCTAGATAAGGGCGGGTATTAGTTAAGTGAGATACAAGAACCCCACCCCCAACCCCCACCCCGCAAGCGAGGAGGGGGCTATGATATACTTCATTGAAGTGGATACCGCTATATATCTTCAAATCCGAGTATTGAACTGAAGTATTATGCATACTTTGATTTCTTCCTTTCGACTGAACTAATAATTATCTTTTCTGCTATCTGAATAACTTCACTAAAGCCGATAAAAATTAAGTTTAACTTTCCTCACAAGTTTTTAAAATTATTCTTCTATCATCTTAATTGATTGTTAGAATCGGAGCATCGCAGCGAAAGATTTTAGACAACTTGAATTGAGCTAACGTTTAAAAAGGCTCTAACTATGAATTCAGCATCTGCTGTTAAAACTAACAACCAAGCAAAAGCTTCCTCAGCAACAGATACTCATGGGGATAAGCGTTTAAAAATGCTGTCAGCATCCATCAAACGCTATCAGTATCAACAGGATGCACTGATTGAGATATTGCATAAAGCGCAGGAACTTTTTGGCTATTTGGAAAACGATATATTAGTTTACGTCGCGCAACAATTAAAACTACCACCCAGTAGAGTTTATGGCGTTGCCACATTCTACCATTTGTTTTCACTTGCACCTAGTGGCGTGCATACTTGCGTCGTCTGCACAGGTACAGCTTGTTACGTTAAAGGTTCTCCAGGTATCCTGACAAATTTAGAAAAGTCTCTAGCTATTCACCCTGGGGAAACCTCCGCCGATGGTCAAATTTCACTCCTCACAGCCAGGTGTTTAGGTGCTTGTGGAATTGCACCTGCTGTTGTATTCGATGAGACTGTTTTAGGTTATCAAACTCCTGAATCAGTTGTAGAACACATCAAAGGATGGTTGCAAAATGGATCTAGCTGAATTAAACGAAATTTCCCAAACAGAACGCGATTCACAAAAACCTGTGCAAATTCGCTGTTGTGTTGCGGCTGGTTGTTTATCTGCTAATTCACAAGCTGTAAAACAGGGTTTAGAAGCAGCTGTAAAGGCAGAGAATTTAACAGAAACAGTAGAAGTTAGTGGCGTTGGCTGTATGCGTTTATGCTGTCAAGGTTCATTAGTTCAAGTTGAGAAAAATACTGATTCAGAAAGTCTAAATACGCTCTACGAGAAAGTTACACCTGATGATGCACCCTCAATTATTGCTCATCTCAATGGGGGAGAAACAACAGTTTTAGAAGGTGATTTAACACATCCATTTTTTGCGTCCCAGATGTCCATTGTGTTAGAAAACAGTGGCAAAGTTGATCCAGAACGGATTCAATCTTATATTGCTGCGGAAGGTTATCAAGCCCTTTATCATGTCTTACGAGAAATGACTCCTAGCGAGGTGGTAGATGCGATTACCAACAGTGGTTTAAGGGGACGTGGTGGTGCTGGTTATCCCACAGGTTTAAAATGGGCGACTGTGGCGAAAGCCGAGGGAGAACGCAAGTTTGTAATTTGTAACGCCGATGAAGGAGATCCAGGTGCATTTATGGATCGTAGCGTTCTGGAAAGTGATCCGCATCGGGTTTTAGAGGGAATGGCGATCGCAGCTTATGCTGTAGGTGCAAATCAAGGCTATATCTACATTCGATCCGAATATGGCTTGGCTATAAATCGTCTACAAACTGCAATTCGTCAAGCCCAACGCTTTGGCATTTTGGGAAGTCAAATTTTTGACTCTCGCTTTGATTTTAAAATTGATATTCGCATCGGTGCTGGGGCGTATGTCTGTGGTGAAGAAACGGCTTTAATGGCTTCGATTGAGGGTAAACGCGGTACTCCTCAACCCCGTCCGCCTTACCCGGCTGAGTCTGGTTTATGGGGCGATCCGACGTTAATTAATAACGTTGAAACCTACGCTAATGTTGCACCAATTATCCGTAAAGGTGCGGAATGGTTCGCCAGTATTGGGACTGAAAAAAGCAAGGGTACAAAGGTTTTCGCCTTAGCAGGTAAAATCACGAATACTGGTTTGATTGAAGTGCCAATGGGAACTTCGTTACAGCAAATTGTGGAAGTCATGGGCGGGGGTGTACCTGATGGTGGTGTGGTGAAAGCTGTGCAAACTGGTGGCCCTTCTGGGGGATGTATTCCCGCATCGGCTTTTGATAGTCCGGTGGATTATGAATCTCTGACTGAACTTGGTTCGATGATGGGTTCGGGGGGGATGATTGTCATGGATCAGAGTACGAATATGGTGGATGTCGCCCGCTATTTTATGGAATTTTGCATGGATGAGTCTTGTGGGAAGTGTATTCCTTGTCGGGTGGGGACGGTGCAGTTATATAACTTGTTGACGAGGATTAGTGAGGGTGAGGCTTGTCTTGCTGATTTGGAGTTGCTGGAGGAGTTATGCGACATGGTGAAGCATACGAGTTTGTGTGGTTTGGGTCAGTCTGCGCCTAATCCGGTTTTTAGCACTTTGCGATATTTTCGGGATGAGTATTTGGCTTTGATTTAAACGCAAAGGGGCGCGGAGGTTAACGCAAAGGTACGCGGAGTAAGGAGAGATGGTTGTTAAGACTTTAACTATTAATGAACGGTTGGTTAGTGGTCGGGAGGAGGAGACTGTTCTGCAAGCGGCGCAGGATGCGGGAATTTATATTCCGACTTTGTGTCATTTGGAGGGTGTGACTGATGTGGGGGCTTGTCGGTTGTGTTTGGTGGAAATTGCTGGTAGTAATAAGCTTCAGCCGGCTTGTGTGACTAAGGTGAGTGAGGGGATGGAGGTGAGGACAGATAGCGATCGCTTGCAAAAATATCGGCGTACAATTATCGAGATGCTGTTTGCTGAGGGTAATCACATTTGCTCGGTATGTGTAGCTAATGGTAATTGTGAATTGCAAGATTTAGCTATTGAGTTGGGTATGGATCATGTGCGTTTAGATTACCATTTCCCTGATCGTAAGGTTGATGTTTCTCATGATCGCTTTGGTGTTGACCATAACCGTTGTATTCTTTGCACTCGTTGCGTGCGTGTTTGTGACGAAATCGAAGGAGCGCACACTTGGGATATGGCGGGTAGGGGGACAAATTCCCACGTCATCACCGATTTAAATCAACCTTGGGGAACCTCGCAAACTTGTACTTCTTGCGGTAAATGCGTTAATGCTTGTCCTACAGGTGCGTTATTTGACAAAGGTTCCAGCGTCGCAGAAATGAAACGCGATCGCGCCAAACTAGATTTCCTCGTCACCGCCAGAGAAAAACACCAATGGAACCTTTAAATCATTTTTATATAAAGATGCATAAAAAGAACCCCACCCTAACCCTCCCCGCAAGCGAGGAGGGAACCGGATTTTCCCCCTGGGGTGGGGTCGAAATAATATGCAGCCTCACTGTATTAAACAATAACCGTTAACTCTCCCCCACCCCCCAACTACGAATTACGAATTACGAATTACGAATTACGAATTATTATGTCTCGTTTAAAACTAGCAACAGTTTGGTTAGGCGGCTGTTCAGGCTGTCATATGTCCTTTCTCGACTTAGACGAATGGCTAATAGACTTAGCTGCACAAGTAGACTTAGTTTATAGTCCCTTCGCTGACGTTAAAGAATATCCCCAAGGAGTGGATGTAGTGTTAGTTGAAGGTGCGGTAGCCAACGAAGATCATTTGCAAATGATACACCAAGTTAGAGAGCGATCGCACATTCTTGTTTCCTTTGGTGATTGTGCTGTTACTGGTAATGTTACCGCCTTACGCAACCCTTTAGGTAGTGCCGAGCCTGTACTCCAGCGTTGTTACATAGAAACAGCAGATATTCACGGACAAATTCCCCATGAACCTGGCATTGTCCCCACATTACTAGACCGGGTAGTTCCAGTCCATAAAGTAGTCCCAGTTGATATTTATATGCCAGGATGTCCACCCTCAGCCACTCGAATTAAAGCAACATTAGAACCACTATTAAGAGGAGAAAAACCAAAACTAGAAGGACGAGACATGATTAAATTTGGCTAACTCCTCCTCTGGTGCGCCTCTGCGCCTCTGCGTAAAAATTCTTATCATTAAAAACCCCAAAATATTATGCCTAAAAAAATCATTATAGACCCAGTAACCCGCATAGAAGGACACGCCAAAATCAGCATTTATTTAGATGATACAGGACAAGTCAGCGATGCCCAATTTCATGTTACAGAATTTCGGGGATTTGAGAAATTTTGTGAAGGTCGTCCCCTGTGGGAAATGCCAGGAATTACAGCCAGAATTTGTGGAATTTGTCCCGTAAGCCATTTATTAGCCTCCGCCAAAGCAGGCGATCGCATCCTGTCTGTGACAATTCCTAAAGCAGCCGAAAAACTGCGGCGGTTAATGAATTTAGCCCAAATTATTCAATCCCATTCCTTGAGTTTCTTCCACCTCAGCGCTCCCGACTTATTATTAGGAATGGATAGCGATCCTGCAAAACGTAACGTCTTTGGCTTAATTGCAGCCGAACCAGAACTAGCCCGTGGAGGAATCCGCCTGCGTCAATTTGGACAAGAGATTATTGAACAATTAGGAGGGCAAAAAATACATCCATCATGGGCGGTTCCTGGTGGTGTGCGCGAAGCCTTATCCCCAGAAGGACGCACCCATATTCAGAACCGTATTCCCGAAGTACGCACTACAATTTTAAATGCACTGGGTAAATTTAAAGAATTACTCAATAATTATCAACAAGAAGCCCAAAGTTTTGGGAATTTTCCGAGTTTATTTATGGGGTTAGTAACTCCTGATGGTTTGTGGGAACATTACGACGGACATATTCGTTTTGTAGATAGTGCAGGTAATATTATAGCTGACAAACTCGACCCTACTAATTATCAACAATTCATTGGTGAAGCAGTTGAATCTCATTCTTATTTAAAATTTCCTTACTATCGCCCTTTGGGTTATCCTGACCAGAGCGACCATTGTAATTTGAATAGTGGAATTTATAGAGTTGGTCCCCTAGCCCGGCTGAATATTTGTAGTCACATTGGTACACCTTTAGCTGATGTAGAATTACGAGAATATAGAGACAGAGGCAAAGGCACAGTTAACTCATCATTTTTCTATCACTATGCCCGATTAATTGAAATTTTAGCATCAATTGAGCATATAGAAATTCTATTAGATGACCCAGATTTACTACTTGGGCAGAGCGGAGCCTCAAATAGACTGCGGGCTGAAGCAGGGATTAATCAATTATCAGGAGTGGGAGTAAGTGAAGCCCCCAGAGGAACATTATTTCATGATTATCAAGTAGATGAAAATGGTTTAATGCAGAAAGTCAACTTAATAATTGCCACAGGTCAAAATAATCTAGGAATGAATCGCACAGTGGCGCAAATTGCCAGACATTTTATTCATGGCTCAGAAATTGCTGAAGGAATGTTAAACCGAGTAGAAGCCGGAATCAGAGCCTTTGACCCATGTTTAAGTTGCTCAACTCATGCAGCCGGACAAATGCCATTACATATTCAATTAGTGGATACAGATGGGAGTGTTATTAATGAAATTTGGCGAGAATAATTTTTAATTCGTAATTCGTAATTCGTAATTCGTGAGAGCATCCTAAATGTGCAAGTTCAATTTATTTATGGGATTTTGGCTTCCAGAAGAATGGAAAAACGAACCGCCTTCGCGCAGCGTATGCCCCTTGGGCTTTAGACGCAAAGAACGCCAAGGTAGGAGGGTTTAATAGGTTTTTTACATCAGTCTTCTATGTTTTTACCAAATTGAGATGCTCCCTTCTCAAACCCTCATTCTCTCTGCGCCTCTGCGCCTCTGCGTGACATAAATCAACCCAAATAAAATGAAAGCTCATGCTATCGCTATAGGATACGGTAATGAATTGCGTAGTGATGATGGTATTGGTCAAAAAGTAGCCAAAACCTTGCAGCTATCACAGGTAAAATCCATCGCGGTTCACCAACTCACCCCGGAACTGGCTGAGGTTTTAGCCCATGCTAATTTAGCAATATTTATTGATGCTTGTTTAATATCCGAAAGTTTTCAAGTAAAAGTACAATCCCTTTCACCGACATCTTGCAACATCATCGCTGGACATACAGCCGATCCGCCATCCTTATTAGCTCTAACTCAAGCCCTATATAATTATAGTCCGCCGGCTTGGTGGATCAAAGTCCCAGGAATAAACTTTGAATTAGGATATAGTCTATCACCAATTGCGGAAATTGGAGTGGCGATCGCCTTACAAAAAATTAACCAAATTATAGACGCAAATTCCAACTTGTTTCATTAAAATTTTCGGAACCAAGCACATTTCCACCACAGGTAGTAGCAACTCATGCAAAAGCCTACACAGTCATCTCTTGAACGCGCCTCTGATATTTGGCGAACACAGCAGCAAAATCCTCTGAATGTCATCTTTGCACCCCAAAGTGTGGCGGTAATTGGTGCGAGTGAAAAACCTCATAGTGTGGGGCGTACTTTATTATGGAATTTAATTAGTAATCCTTTTGGGGGAATTGTATTTCCTGTAAATCCCCAGCGTCACAGCATCTTGGGAATTAAAGCCTACCCGACTATATTTGATGTCCCCGAACCAGTGGATTTAGCAGTTATTGCTACCCCAGCCTCAACAGTTCCAGGTATTATTGCTGAATGCGTGGATGCAGGTGTTAAAGGTGCAATTATCCTCAGTGCTGGTTTTAAAGAAGCTGGCGCTGAGGGTGTAACTTTAGAACAGCAAATACTTGAGTCAGCCCATCGGGGACAAATGCGGATTATTGGCCCTAACTGTTTGGGCGTAATGAGTCCGCGCACGGGTTTAAATGCGACTTTTGCCAGTTCAATGGCACGTTCGGGAAATGTCGGCTTTATTAGTCAAAGTGGAGCGCTCTGCACTGCTATCCTAGATTGGAGTTTCCGCGAAAACGTAGGTTTTAGCGCTTTTGTTTCCCTGGGTTCAATGCTAGATGTGGGTTGGGGAGATTTGATTTCTTATCTGGGTGACGACCCCCACACCAAAAGTATTATCATTTACATGGAATCAATTGGGGATGCCAGATCATTTCTCTCAGCAGCACGAGAAGTTGCATTAACTAAACCGATTATTGTGATTAAAGCCGGACGTACCGCATCCGCAGCTAAAGCCGCAGCCTCTCACACAGGCGCATTAACTGGAAGTGATGAAGTTCTGGATGCAGCTTTTCAGCGTTGTGGGGTGTTGCGGGTGAATAGCATCTCTGATTTGTTCGATATGGCAGAAGTATTAGCAAAACAACCTCGTCCCCAAGGGTCACGCCTGACAATTTTGACTAATGCAGGTGGTCCGGGAGTGCTGGCTACTGATGCTTTAATTGCTACAGGTGGAGAAGTTGCACCAATTTCTCAGGAAACTATCACCTCCCTGAACGAACTATTACCTACACATTGGAGTCATGGAAATCCCATTGACATTTTAGGGGATGCTGACCCACACAGATATACTCAAGCGTTAGAAATTGCGGCTCAAGATCCTAATAGTGATGGCTTATTAGTGATTCTTACACCCCAAGCTATGACCGACCCCACCCAAACAGCCGAACAATTAAAACCCTACGCGCAGATACCTAATAAACCTATCCTGGCGAGTTGGATGGGGGGCGCAGATGTCGCCGCAGGGGAGATGATTCTAAATCGCAACCATATTCCCACATATCCTTATCCTGATACTGCGGCGCGGATATTTAGTTATATGTGGCAATCTAGTTATAATCTGCGTGGTATCTACGAAACTCCTGTAATGCCTGGATTTGATTCTGCGTCAGGGATACCAGACCGTAACTGTGTGGCAAAAATTATCCAAGCAGCGCGACAGGCACAGCGAACTATTCTCACAGAGTTTGAATCCAAGCAGATTTTAGCAGCTTATGGTATTCCGGTTGTGAGTACTTGCGTTGCTCAAAGTGAAGATGAAGCAGTTCAATGTGCTGAAAATATTGGCTATCCCGTTGTTTTAAAGCTTTTTTCCCACACAATTACCCATAAAACTGATGTTGGCGGTGTGCAGTTAAATCTGCGAGATGCTGAAGCCGTTAGACGAGCTTACAATGCTATTGCCGAATCAGTGAGTGAGAAAGTAGGTGTTGAGGATTTTTTAGGTGTTACTGTGCAGCCAATGGTAAAAATGGCTGGTTATGAACTAATTATTGGTAGTAGTCTTGATGCCCAATTTGGCCCGGTGTTACTTTTTGGCACAGGAGGACAACTTGTAGAGATTTTTCGCGATCGCGCCATCGCACTTCCACCACTAAATACCACTTTAGCACGACGCATGATCGAGCAAACCCAAATTTACAAAGCCCTCAAAGGAGTCCGGGGACGTAACAGTGTTGATATTGCCGCCCTGGAAAAATTGATGGTGGTATTTAGTCAATTAGTCGTAGAACAACGGGGAATTAAGGAAATTGATATTAACCCCTTGCTAGCTTCATCAGAGCAATTAATTAGCCTCGATGCGCGAATTATTCTGCACGAAGCAGATGTGAAAGAAGACCAACTACCAAAGTTAGCAATTCGCCCCTATCCCATACAATATGTCAGCCAGTGGCAGACGAGAAATGGCACTCCTGTAACTATTCGCCCGATTCGTCCAGAAGATGAGCCATTGATGATAAAATTTCATCAGACATTATCAGAACAAAGTGTTTATTTTCGTTATTTTCATTTAATTAAACTGCAATCGAGAGTAGCCCATGAACGGTTAACACGGATTTGTTTTATTGATTATGACCGAGAAATAGCCTTAGTTGTCGAGTATGAAAATCCCGAAACACAGACACGGGAAATTTTGGCAGTTGGTCGGTTAAGTAAAATACATGGTACGAATGCAGCCGAATTTGCTATTGTGGTATGCGATCGCTTTCAATCTCAAGGTATAGGAACCGAATTACTGCGCCGATTACTAAAAGTTAGTCAAGATGAGCAAATAACCAGAATTACTGCTGATATCTTGGTTGATAATTCCGCCATGCAAAAAGTCTGTGAACACCTGGGTTTTCACATTGAGCGCACAGACGATCCTCATGTATTACAAGCCCAATTAAAACTGAATTACTCAAAACATCCGCCAATAGTATAACAATAGATATAAATTATTAACTTTTTTACCTACAAAAATACCTCCAAATAAATAAATATTGAAATAACATCTTAACTTGGCGTTCTTGGCGACTAACGCCCAGGGGGCATACGCTGCGCGAAGGCGGTTCGATAATGTTATTAGTAACGAACCGCAAAAGAAAATAGTATTAGGACTTACGCAAGAACTCTTTGAAACCCTCTTAACTTTGTGTCCTTTGCGTCCTTTGTGGTTCGTTTCTTCATAATGCGTAAGTCCTGAATATTTCTCATTGCAGGTGCAAAAATGAACAAGAAAAACTTTGCAACTATAGACGGTAATGAAGCAGTTGCCCAAATCGTTTATCAACTGAATGAAGTGATTGCGATTTATCCCATTACACCTGCTTCACCGATGGCAGAATGGGCAGATACTTGGGCTAGTGAAATCAAACCTAATATTTGGGGTACTGTTCCCTCAGTAGTGGAAATGCAAAGTGAAGGCGGTGTAGCCGGTGCTGTACATGGTGCTTTGCAAACGGGGTCACTGACAACCACATTTACAGCATCCCAGGGATTATTGTTAATGATCCCGAATATGTATAAAATTGCCGGAGAACTCACACCTACAGTTTTTCATATTGCGGCGCGATCGCTTGCGGCTTCCGCCCTCTCCATTTTCGGTGATCACAGTGATGTCATGGCAGCCCGTGGGACTGGATTTGCTATGCTGTGTGCCGCATCAGTGCAAGAAGCCCAAGACTTTGCTTTAATTGCCACCAGAGCCACCTTAGAATCACGCATACCATTCCTGCACTTTTTTGATGGTTTTCGCACTTCCCACGAAATTAATAAAATAGAGACTTTAACAGCAGCTGATTTACAAACATTCATTCCTGATGAATTAGTCTTCGCCCATCGTTCCCGCGCCCTCACCCCCGATAAACCAGTTTTGCGCGGTGCAACCCAAAACCCTGATGTCTACTTCCAAGCTAGAGAAACTGTCAATCCTTACTATTTAGCTTGTCCAGATATCACGCAGCAAGTCATGGATGAATTTGCCCAAATGACTGGGCGACAATACCAATTATTTGAATATCACGGACACCCAGAGGCTGAACGAGTGATTGTGCTGATGGGTTCTGGTGGTGAGGCTGTACATGAAACAGTCGATTATCTCAACGCCCGTGGGGAGAAAGTGGGTGTTTTGAAAGTACGACTATATCGCCCTTTTGATGCTGTGCGGTTTGTCGCCGCTTTACCAACAACTACCCAAAACATAGCTGTTCTCGACCGCACCAAAGAACCAGGCGCATCTGGTGAACCATTATATTTAGATGTAGTAGCTGCAATTCACGAAGCCTGGGAAATAAGACAAACGCATTCTAACTCTTCACTCAGCACTCAGCACTCAGCACTCAGCACTCCAAAAGTTGTGGGTGGTCGTTATGGTTTATCTTCTAAAGAATTTACCCCAGCGATGATTAAAGCTGTCTTTGATAACCTAGCTACGGCTGCACCCAAAAATCATTTTACTATCGGCATTAACGATGATGTTACTTACACCAGCTTGAATTATGACCCTGAATTTAGCATTGAACCAGAGAACATAGTCAGAGCAATTTTTTATGGTTTAGGTGCAGATGGTACAGTGGGCGCGAATAAAAATTCCATCAAAATCATTGGGGAATCAACAAAAAATTACGCTCAAGGCTATTTTGTCTATGATTCTAAAAAATCAGGTTCGGTGACAGTTTCTCATCTCCGTTTTGGTTCACAATTAATTCGCTCCACTTATTTAATCAGTCAAGCTAACTTTGTCGCCTGTCATCAATGGGACTTTCTGGAAAATTTTCCGATTTTGAAAGATATTATTCCCGGTGGGACATTTTTAGTTAATTCTCCCTACGAACAAGAGCAAGTTTGGCAGCATCTACCGTTAACAATACAAGAGCAAATTATTGATAAGCGGCTGAATTTTTATGTAATTAATGCCTATAAAGTCGCTCGTCAAGCAGGTATGGCTGGCAGAATCAATACAGTTATGCAAGTTTGCTTTTTCGCTTTATCAGGTGTTTTACCACGAGAAGAAGCCATTGCAGAAATTAAAAATTCCATTCGCCAGACCTACGGTAATAAAGGCCATGAAATTGTCCAGATGAACCTGAAAGCCGTAGATACTACATTAGAAAATCTCTACGAAATCCCCCCTCAAACCCCCCTGCACCCCTACGAAAGCCCCTCTCCCTCTGGTCAATCCCCATTCCCCTCCCTGAATAAAATGATGTCCCGTCAAGGGGATGAACTGCCAGTCAGTGCTTTACCAGTAGACGGTACTTATCCTACAGGTACAGCGAAATGGGAAAAGCGTAACATTGCCCAAGAAATACCCGTTTGGGATACAGATGTGTGTATTCAGTGTGGTAAGTGTGTGATGGTGTGTCCTCACAGTGTGATCCGCAGTAAAGTTTATGAACCGCAGCAGTTAGAAAATGCCCCCTCTACCTTTAAAAGTGCGGATGCTAAAGACCATGATTGGCAAGGTTTGAAATATACTATCCAAGTGGCAGCAGAAGATTGTACTGGTTGCGGTATTTGCGTAGATGTTTGTCCGGCGAAGAATAAATCAGAACCACGGTTTAAAGCCATTAACATGGAACCGCAAAGACCACTGCGTGAACAAGAACGGGAAAATTGGGATTTCTTTTTGAGTCTTCCCCATCCCGATAGAAGTCAACTAAAGCTGACTCATATTAACCAACAGCAAATGCAGGAACCATTGTTTGAGTTTTCTGGGGCTTGTGCTGGTTGTGGTGAGACACCTTACATTAAATTAGCAACGCAATTATTTGGCGATCGCATGATAGTTGCTAACGCCACTGGTTGTTCTTCTATCTATGGTGGTAATTTACCCACCACACCTTGGACTTATAACGCCGCCGGACGTGGCCCTGCTTGGTCAAATTCTTTATTTGAAGATAATGCTGAGTTTGGTCTAGGTTTTCGGATTTCCATTGATAAAAAAGCTGAATTTGCTGGCGAATTACTCAAACAACTAACCACAGATGTGGGTGAGGAACTGGTAACTAGTATCCTGACTGCGGAACAAAAAGATGAAGCTGATATTTGGGAACAACGGGAACGGGTAGAATTTCTCAAACAACAGTTAGATAAAATACTCACTCCTGAACCCAATCTAAAATCCAAAATCCAAAATTTAAAATCGGTTGCTGATTACTTGGTGAAAAAAAGTGTTTGGATTATCGGTGGTGATGGCTGGGGTTATGATATCGGTTTTGGAGGATTAGATCATGTTTTAGCCAGTGGACACAACGTTAATATTCTCCTGCTCGATACTGAGGTTTATTCTAATACTGGTGGACAAATGTCTAAAGCTACTCCCAAAGCTGCTGTCGCCAAATTTGCGGCTGGGGGTAAAGCTGCACCTAAAAAGGATTTGGGGTTAATGGCGATGACTTACGGCAATGTTTATATTGCGAGTGTCGCTATGGGCGCACGGGATGAACATACTTTGAAAGCGTTTCTGGAAGCTGAGGCTTATGAAGGCCCATCTCTAATTATTGCCTACAGCCATTGCATCGCCCACGGTATCAATATGACTACGGCAATGCAAAATCAAAAAGCTGCTGTCAATTCTGGTCAATGGTTACTCTATCGATTTCATCCAGACCGCATCAAGACTGGTGAAAACCCACTACAACTTGATTCGCGGACACCAAGGTTACCACTGGAGGAGTATATGTATCTAGAAAACCGTTTTAAAATGTTAACTAAGAGTAATGAGGTGGCGGCGCAGCAGTTACTTAAAGAAGCTGAATCTGATGTGCAGAATCGTTGGCGGATGTATCAATATTTGGCTAATAGGGATTATGTGTAGGGATGAATTTAAGGGTTGATTTTAACGTTCGCGTAGCGTGCGCGCAGCGCATACCGCCAAGTACGCCAAGTGCGCCAAGGTAAGAGGGTTTTCTAGGGTTTTTGCATTAGTTAAATAGAAGCAACATAATCATGATAGATTTGACTACAAATTATCTGGGGTTAAAATTGCGATCGCCTCTTGTTCCTTCTGCATCTCCTCTGTCTGAAAATGTTGATAATATCCAGCTTATGGAAGACGCAGGTGCAGGTGCTGTGATTATGCATTCGTTATTTGAGGAACAATTGCGTCTGGAACGTTATGAACTCCATCATCACCTCACCCAAGGAACTGAAAGTTTTCCGGAAGCTTTAACTTACTTCCCTGACTCAGCTAACTTTCGCGTCGGGACAGAAACTTATTTAGACCATATTTATCAAGCTAAGGAAAAGGTAAATATCCCAATTATCGCTAATCTTAATGGCTCATCTGTGGGTGGATGGACAAATTATGCTAAACAAATCCAGGAGGCGGGAGCAGATGCACTGGAATTGAATATTTACTATGTTCCTACAGATATGGAACTAACGAGTTCTGAAATTGAACAGACTTATATTGATATTCTAGGTGCAGTAAAAGCAGTCGTCACTATTCCTGTAGCAGTCAAACTCAGCCCCTATTTTACTAATATGGCAAATATGGCCAAACGTTTGGATGAAGCTGGTGCTGATGCTTTAGTTTTGTTTAACCGCTTTTATCAACCAGATATTAATTTGAATATGCTGGATGTTGAGCCTAATGTATTGTTAAGTACACCGCAATCAATGCGATTACCGTTGCGATGGATTGCCATTCTCTATGGTCGGATTCATGCTGATTTGGCAGCAACTAGCGGTATTCATCGGGGTGAGGATGTGTTAAAAATGCTCATGGCTGGTGCTAAAATTACCATGCTTTGCTCGGTGTTGTTACGTCATGGAATCAACCACATTCGAGTCATTGAGCAGGAAATGCGTCAATGGATGCAAGAACACGAATATGAATCTGTACAGCAAATGCAAGGAAGTATGAGTCAGAAGCGTTGCCCTAATCCTAGTGCTTTTGAACGCGCTCAATATATGCGATCGCTTGCTACTTATAAACCTGAGTGGGCAGCTATTCACGATACATCATATTACTTTGGATAAAGAGGACTTAATGATCAAGGTCAAAAACTATTCAATCTCTACGTACTGGCGAGGCAAATTTAAAATATTGCAAAAAATTGTAGTTTGGGTTGATGTCAGGAAACCCAACATCATTGGTAGCATCAACCTACGTCTAATGCACTACTATTAATATATGGTGCTTTGCTGAGAAACAGTTTAAAATTTCTCTAGCTTGCCCTGACGATACCAGCAGCGAATGCGTTCGGGTGAAACACCGAGGAAATAAGCAATAATTACGATTTGATTAAGTAGGGTAGTTTGAAGTACACCTTTTTTCAACCATCTCCGGGCTGAGGTGATAACTGGTACAGGAATAATGGCAATTTTACCAGTACGTTTTAAACGCCGGATGAGTTCAAAGTCTTCCATGATAGGTAATTCGGGAAACTTACCAATTTTTTGAAATACTTCTGTGGTTAAAAATATTGCTTGATCACCGTAGGGCATTTGCCAAAAACGCGATCGCCAATTTACTCCTTTTTCTACCCATCTCAAAGCCAAGTTGGGCGCATCAATCCGCAAGGAGAAAGCACCAGCTACTGTTTTTGGCTGTTGGAGGGCGTTACGAACCATTTTATCAAAGCCAGCAGGTAAGCAGGTATCAGCATGAAGAAACAGCAGAATGTCGCCAGTTGCAGCCATAGCACCGGCATTCATTTGCACCGCACGACCAGGGGCAGATAAAATAACTTTGACACCTAATAATTTGGCTATGTTTACAGTGTCATCTTGTGAGCCACCATCCACCACGATTAATTCTACATTTGTACTGAGTTGAGTAGAGGCGATCGCATTCTCAATATTTGCGGCTTCGTTGAAGGTGGGGATAATGATGGAAATTTTTTTATGCACTGCTGAATTAAGAATTTATATCACGCAGAGGCGCAGAGGCGCAGAGAGGAGGAGGAATTAATTAAATACCCCCTTCCGCGTGAATCATAGGAAGAGGGTTTAATTACGAACTATGAAGGCTGATTCAAGGATTGCGCGGATGAGATTATTTGTGATAGCAACAGATGCTAAAAACCGGATCGCGGATTATATGGATTACGCTGATTACGCTGATTTTTTTTATTTGCTAACATAATTAAAATCTGTGAAATCCCTTAATCCGTCTCATCCGTGTTCACGCATTATCCTAATATCCGCCTTCTTCTTCATATTCTGGTTGTCGTTCTTTGACTTTTTTGGGAATATTCACGGGTTTTGGTGCATCTTCCCAAGCGTCGCCTTCTAAATCGTCGTAATCGTCGTAATCGTCGGCGTAGGGTTTGCTGTAAGTCGGTGGTTGGGGTTCATATCTGGCTGGTGGTTCTTGATATCTATCCCTACCACTGGCTTCACTCCAGTTATCTTCCTCGTCGTCTTCGTATTGAATGGGTTCGTACTGTCGCGCCCGCATGACTTGACGCTGGGGAATTTCTTCTTCCACATAGTCCTCAGACCATTCTTCCTCCACTACGGGTTCGGGGGCGCGAACTCTGGTTCTGGGTGGTTGTAATGGGACTCCACTGGGTAGCTGATTCGCTGGTGACACTGTGCGCGGAGTATAGCCATATTCTTCTTCGGCTTCTCGCTCCCAGGGTGCTTTACCTATGCCTAAGCGCTCTAGTACACCCACTGTTAACTGATTAACTCGTTCTTCGGCTCCTTCAAAGACAATCAACCGACTGGGGCCAGTGCTGACGATTTCATCCACCGAGAATTCGTAGGTGCTGAGAAATTGGTCGGGAATTTGGGGTAATCCTAAAGAGGCGATCGCTATGGACTGAATTTTACCAGTTTCGCCGTTGAATTTAAAACCCCTCACCCTACCTAAGACTTCACCTGTTTCTGTGATTACTTCCCAGTTAATTAGATTACTTAAAGTTTCAATCTCGATGTCTTCAATGGCATCTTCGTTATCAACTAAAATTACATCGCCAATTTGGTTGACGGTGTTGAGGTACATATATCGTGGCAAACTCGAAATAGAGATCAGGCTGTCTCGCAGACCAATTGCCACAACCTCTCTTTGATCGATATCAACCCAAAGCTGATTGACGACACCGAGCCGTTTGCCGTTGTCGCGAGTAATCACCTGGGTGTTTAATATGTCGGAACGCCTAATTATCTGTTCAGAGGTCATTCTATACCGAGTCCTGATCTCGAATCCGGTTTATCTATACACTATTATTAACAAAAACTCAAGCAGATGTATGGGATGATTTTAATTTGATTCCCAAAACTTGAGTGTAAGCTCCTCGTGCTTGAGTAACGCCAATGGTGCGCTCGGCTGATTCTATCATCGGACGACGCAAACTCACAACTATAAATTGCGCTTGTTGGGCTTCTTGTTTAATCATTCTAGCTAATCGCTCGACGTTTGCCCCATCTAAAAACATATCTACTTCGTCAAAGGCATAAAATGGTGAGGGGCGGTAGCGTTGTAAGGCGAAGATAAAACTCAAGGCTGTGAGAGATTTTTCGCCCCCGGACATGGAAGCTAAACGCTGTACTGGTTTACCTTTGGGGTGGGCGACTAAATTTAGTCCACTGTTAAAGATATCTTCAGGATTTTCTAGTTGTAAATAGCCGTCACCGTCGGAAAGTATGGCGAAAATTGATTGAAAGTTTTCGTTGACTGCATCGAAAGCTTCTTTAAAAGCCCGTTGCCGCAAGGTGGTAAAGTTTTCAATGCGTAACAGTAATTCGGTGCGTTCCCCTTCTAAGGTTTGCAATTTTTCCGTTAGTTCCTGAAGACGGTTGTTGGTGCGTTCGTATTCTTCCAAAGCCAACATATTCACCGGTTCCATAGCCTGTAAGCGTTTGGCTAGGCTGCGGAGTTCTTTTTGCAAGTCTTCTAAATCGACTTTATCGGGGACTTCTGGTAAAGGATTGGGCAATTCTGCGCCAGTTTCTCGCAATTGGTTTTGTAATGCTAATAACTCTTCTCGCCGCTTTGTTTGGGTTTCTTGGAGTTTTTGAATTTCCCATTGCAATTGTTGTTGTTTGAGAAGTTGCGATCGCACTTCCTGTTCTGTTGCGTCGCGTTTTTGCTTCTCTGCACCTAGATTCTGCTCCATTTGGCTCAAATTCGCCTGGATTTCGCTGATTTGAGTGTTGAGTTCAGAATGCTGATTTTGCAGGGTGTTGAGTTGATTTTGTTGGCTGGTTTGCTGTTCGTGATATTGGTGAATCTTCGCTTCAGCTTCTTGAATTTTCTCTTGCGATCGCTGTTGCTGAATTTCCAGATTTTTTAATCTTTGCTGGGCATCCCTTAATTCTCCCTCTCGTTGTTGCAATTGTTGCTCTTGGCTTTTAATAGTTACTTGGATTTCTTGCCATTCACTAGGGGTTTGAGAGTCTTCTAACTCGGCTAAAGCTTGTCGCAATTGTTGCAATTCACTTTCCTGCCCTGGTAATTCCCGATCTAAAACTGATAACCGGGATTGGGCGACGGTGATTTTTTCGTTGTTTTGGGTAAGTTGCGATCGCGTCCCCTCTAATTGGGCTGTTAAACCCTGAATATCCTTTTGCAACTGTGACAACTGTAACTGCTGTTCTCGTCGCCCCTGTCTAGCTTCTGTGAGGGCTTGGGTATGTTCTTTGGTTCTGGCGGATAAAGTAGCGATCGCCTCGGTACAACGTTCGATAATTCTTTCAATATCCGCCAAGCGACTCTTTAAAGCCACAACTTCCTGAGATTCCGCCGATTCTCCCTTACCAAATCGCAACG
This sequence comes from Nodularia sp. (in: cyanobacteria), assembly GCA_007692755.1. Taxonomy (GTDB): domain Bacteria; phylum Cyanobacteriota; class Cyanobacteriia; order Cyanobacteriales; family Nostocaceae; genus Nodularia. Next base: position 22,137 of record REBL01000177.1, read on the forward strand.
AAGAACGCTGATTACTACTTCCCCCAGTCATCGCGCCGCTAGTTTCTAACAATTCCCCATCTAAAGTGACAATGCGATACAGTCCGATATTGGGGCGCGCCTGTTGGATATTTGTAAAAACTACGGTATTACCGAACACATAACTAAAGACATCTTGATAACGGCGATCGCACTCGACTAAATTCACCGCATAGTCTACAAAACCATTGGCATAACGCAAAGTAGCATCCTGCGTAAACTTACTAGCTTTAACCTTATTTAAAGGTAAAAAAGTCGCCCTACCACCGCGTTTTTGTTTCAGTAACTCAATCCCGGCTGCGGCTACACTGTCATCTTCCACGACAATATGCCCCAAACGCCCACCAGCAGCGATTTCCAAAGCTAACTGATAGCGAGAATCCACCTTACCTAATTGGACAACCAAACCGCAAAGCCCCGGCAATCCAGATTGTAATATAACTTTACTTGCTTGGGTTCCTTGTACTTCCTGTTGGGCTTGGGCTTGGGCTTCAATTTTATCCAACTGGCGTTGTTTTTCCCGTTGTTCTTGCAGAAGTCGCTTTTGGGTTTCCTGTTGGATTTGTAATTCTTGTTCTGTAGCTGAGAGATTTTCGGCTAAATTTTGGATAGGTTCACTAGAAGCGTTAAACTCCGTTTCCAGACGACTGCATTCAGTTTCCTTAGCGGCTAATTCTGGTTCTAAACTCTCAATTAGCTGAGTTTGTTCGGTAATTAATTGCTGTAACTGATGATGGCGTTCCCTGAGTTGGGCTTGTTCAGTGCGCTGGGGTTCGAGAGTTTGCAGTAAAGCTTCAATTTGACGATTGAAAGCCGTTTGTTGCTGTACCCAAGCTTCCGAAGCTGAGGCGATTTCGGCTGCTGCGGCGCGAGAAGCATCCAAAGCTTGTTGGGCTGTATCTCGTTGTTGCTGACAGGAGAGAATAGATTGCTGTTCGACAACCTGAGTTTGGGCAAATTCCGTTAAAGAACGCTGGTATTGCTGCACCTCTTGCTGAGTTTGCGCCAACCGCTTCACAGTTTCCTGAATCGCCGTGTTTAACTCAGTTTGTCGGCGTTGGAGTTGTTTGCGTTCCGCTTCTTGAGTCGCCAGAGTTGATTGTACCGCCAAAAGTTCCTCTTCACCCAAAGCCTTGACACGGGCATTGAGTTCTTCCAGTTCGGTGGATTTTTGAGAAATTTGGGAATTTAGGGCTGTGAGTTGAGAAGTCAATTCAGTAGAACTGCGATCGCCAGCTTGAATTTCGCCAATTAATTTTTCTTGTTGTGCTTGAAGCGATCGCCAAGAAAGAACCGCCTCCCAAGACTGTTTAGCTAAAAATTCCGCCCGCAGTTTTTGATACTTTTCCGCCTTCGCCCGATCCTGAGACAGGCGATCGCGCTGAGTAGTCAACTCAGTCTCAATAATCCGACAACTATCCTCCTTATCCTTCACCTCATCCAGAGTCTTCTTAGCTTGAATAATCTTGCGATCATACGCCGAAACCCCAGCCAACTCATCAATAATTTCCCGACGTTCCTTAGCATTCATCGAGATAATGCTAGTAACATCCCCTTGCAGCACAACATTATACCCCTCTGGATAAATGCGGAGATTATTCAACTCCTCATGTAACTCCGTCAGAGTACAAGCCACACCATTCATATAATAATTCGACGTATAACTCCCGTGATGAGTCACCCTTAAACGCCGAGTCACACTCCATTCAAGAGGGGAGTGGGGAGTGGGGAGTGGGGAGTGGGGAATTTCTTCATTTCCTTCCTCACTTTGCGCCTTTGCGCCTTTGCGTGAAACATCTTCCTCCTCTTCCTCCCGCCGCGCCTCTACGCCTCTGCGTGAAACATCCTCCTCTTCCTCCTCCCTCCGCGCCTCTACGCCTCTGCGCGAAACATCCTCCCCCGACAAATCAAAAGTCACCGTCACACTAGCCTCAATCGAAGCCCGTCCCCTAGAAGTTTGATTATTATTTACCAAATCCGGTAATCTATCCGCCCGCATTCCCTTAGAACTAGAAAGTCCCAAGCAAAACAGCAAAGCATCGAGAATATTAGATTTACCCGAACCATTTGGCCCAGAAATGACAGTAAACCCCGGTAGTAGAGGGACAGAGGTTGTACCACCGAAGGATTTGAAGTTGGTAAGTTCCACGCGCTTGACGTGTACCATAGGCGCTGTTTAACTGGGCTGATGGCTAATGAAGAACAAGTGTATCAATTAATTAGGGTTTCGCAACAGTGTAGAAGAATTTTATCGAACCACAGAGGAGCAGAGGACACAGAGGTTTCATAATGGGGCTAACCTGTACACACAAGTCTCATCAAGTTGCCTCATCACGTTTTGATCCCCCCTAGCCCCCAGGGCTGTTTCATTCCACAAGGGTAAGAAGTTTGTCAATATCATGAGAGATAAATCTTTGGGCAGTTGTGATAGAAATATAACCATTTCGGCGAAGAATGTTGAGAGCGATCGCTCTGAGAACTGAGAGATTTGCCGGAGCATTCCCCAGACGGATAGTGGAATTATCTTCCTTGAGAACGGTATCTTTAACCCAATGAAGGCAATTTTCGATACTCCAATGACCGCGAATACCACAAGCAAATTCTGCGGCTG
>REBL01000157.1 GCA_007692755.1 Nodularia sp. (in: cyanobacteria)
AAAGTGAGGAAAAGTGAGTAATTGTTAGCTTATTGAGTGCTATTGATTAACCCTTAATTTCCCTGGCTTTAGTCATTGGACCTTTGATCGAACTCCCCCTGCTGGTTATAGTTTCACAATTTTTGCTGCGGCTACGTCGTCAAAATAATTCGTAGTTAGAACCTGTGGGGGCTTGTACCCAAATAATGACGAATTACGTTAGCGAAGCTCTCCCAAAGGGAGCAAGAAGCATTACGAATTTGGATTAGATTGTAACTCGGTAAAAACTCCGCGTACCTCTGCGCTAACCTCCGCGAACCTTTGCGTTAAAAAAAAACTACAATTTTAGTCCTTCTCACTGCTAGGAGGTAAAGCAATAGGACTTAACTTCAACTCTGGATGATCTCCCATAACTTGATCCAAATTCCACTGATTTTTAAACAACAATACCGGACGTTCCCAACGGTCTTTAACCACAAAAGTGTTGAACAAACGACCCACCTGTTCCAAAACAGACCAGCCTCCCGTTACCCAACGAGCTACAGAATAAGGTAGAGCTTCCAAATAAGTCTCCACTCCATACTCATTAATCAGACGAAATTGCACCACCTCAAACTGAAGTTGACCAACAGCAGCTAAAATCGGGTTGCGTTTGCTTTCATCTGTGGAGTGTAAAATCTGCACAGCGCCCTCTTCTTGCAGTTCAGTCACTCCTTTATTGAAATTTTTATATTTAGTAGGATCGGCATTCTTCAGGTAAGCAAAGAGTTCTGGGGAAAAAGAAGGAATACTCGGATAAACCAGTTTTTCGCCCATGTAGACAGTATCGCCAATGGCAAATGTCCCAGGATTATTTAACCCGACGACATCTCCTGCATAAGCGACTTCCACAGTATCTCGTTCTTGAGCAAACAACTTCTGGGGATGGGAGAGGCGGACAGTTTTACCTGTACGGGCATGGTTAACTACCATGTCTTTTTCAAATTTACCAGAACAGACGCGCAAAAAAGCAATGCGATCGCGATGTTTCGGGTCCATATTGGCTTGCAACTTGAAGACAAACCCAGAAAACTCTGGATAAGTTGGGGGAATTTCACCCTTGTTACTTTCGTGAGGAGTTGGCCTGAGTCCATATTCCAAAAACGACTCTAAGAATAACTCCACACCAAAGTTATTCATGGCACTGCCAAAAAACACTGGGGTCATTTTACCTTGATGCACAGCTTCTAAATCTAGAGTTGGCCCCAAGCTATCGAGAATTTCCAAATCTTCTTTGAGTTGGTGATATAGTTCTGGCTCTAGAAGCGACTCTAGTCGAGGATCGTCCAAAGTCATGATAGTATCTGTAGCTCTTTTACTCCCATGAGTAGCAGTCTTCTGAAACAGATGAATTTTCTGCTGGCGACGGTCAAAAACGCCTCGGAATTGGTCACCTGTACCAATCGGCCAATTGATCACATAAGTTGATAATCCTAACTCACGCTCAATCTCATCAATCAGTTCTAACGGTGACATACTGGGACGATCCAGTTTGTTAATAAAGGTGAAAATCGGCAAAGAACGCAATCGACACACTTCAAATAACTTACGCGTCTGGGTTTCTAGTCCCTTCGCGGCATCAATCAGCATGACGGCATTATCCGCAGCTGCCAGCGTCCGGTAAGTATCTTCACTGAAGTCTTGGTGTCCTGGTGTATCCAGCAGATTGAGCAGACAATTTTGGTACTCGAATTGCAATACTGTTGAGGTAATCGAGATTCCCCGTTGTTGTTCCATTGCCATCCAGTCTGAGGTGGCGTGACGTTGGGAACGACGGGCTTTTACAGAGCCTGCTTGCTGAATTGCTCCCCCGTAGAGTAGCAGTTTTTCGGTGAGTGTAGTTTTACCCGCGTCTGGGTGAGAGATAATCGCAAAGTTACGACGGCGGTCTATTTCTGTCGGAGAGATTGGGCTTTTACCATTGCCGGAGGCGATCGCATCTTTTAATTCTGTTTGCATAAGGTTAAATTTTGGAGAACTGCTCTATTGGTTAAACTGAACTTTCAAGTCTGTCAACTCATTTATTATGTAGCGGGAGTATATGATCATTCAAGACAGGCCAAATCTAGAGCAGTCCTATGGTGGCCACTGATCGCCCATTCTCAGGTGAGATAAATAAATTTTTTTAACGCTACAGTGGGTCACAGTTGAAAGGCAAAAAGTTGTGGCGATGTTCTTATTATAAAGCGTAGTGGGTAAAAGTAACGTTTTTAGTCTAGGGATAAATTTGTGAGTATTGATGAAGGTAGACCAGTTAAGCACAGTCGTTTGATTGCGGCATCTCCTATTTACTACGGTTGGGTGGTGTTGATGGCTGGCACACTAGGGATGCTGATGACCACCCCCGGTCAGACTGTGGGAGTTTCCGTATTCCTTGACAAAATTATTGCTGAACTTGGACTTACTCGTTCATCTGTGTCATTACTGTACATGGTGGGAACCTTGGGTGGCTCTTTTTCTCTGCCATTTATCGGTCGCTTGATTGACCGCAGAGGGCCACGCTACGCAGTGATAGCGATCGCCTCTTTGTTTGCCCTCGCCTGTGTCGGTATGGGATTCGTGCGCGGTGCAATCACCTTGGGATTTGGTTTTATTGCGATTCGCGGTTTAGGACAAGGGGCTTTAGGCTTAGTTAGCATTAATGTGATTAATCTCTGGTTTGTCCGTCGGCGGGGTTTAGCCATCAGCTTATCGGGAATTGGCTTCGCTTTCGGGGCGGCGGTGTTTCCCTTACTGATTGAATTTCTAATTACTGAATTTGGTTGGCGACTAACTTACATTATTCTGGGTGGAATCGTTGCAGTGACCATTCTCCCCATCGGTGCGTTAATTTACCGCGAACAACCAGAACGCTATGGCTTACAACCAGATAGTAATGTCATGGTTACACACAGCCAATTGCCACCCGAAGCAAATCACACCCTAGCTACAGCACGTCGCACCTTTACGTTTTGGCTATTTGCTGCGGGAGGTTTTTCTGTCGCGTCTTTGGGAACTGGGTTAGTTTTCCATCATTACTCGATTATGGCAGCTTCAGGCATTGAGCGTTCCCTGGCCGCCATTGTATTTGTCCCCTTTGGCTTTGTCACAGCAGCTACCAATTTTTGTACAGGCATACTCATTGACCGGATTTCGCCCCGTTTGCTTCTGGGTACTATGCTCTTATTGCTATGCACTGCTTTATTTATGGCGGTACGAGTCACAAGTGCTGAACTGATGCTGGCTTATGGCTGTTTGTTAGGTCTCATGCAGGGGATGAGTGGAGTACTGCAAGCTGGAGTTTATGCCTATTATTTTGGGCGATCGCATTTAGGGGCGATTAGCGGTTTAGCCACGACTATTGCTGTTGCTGGTACGGCTTTTGGCCCAGTTTTATTTGCCACCGGATTTGACCAGTTTGGTAGTTATGCACCGATTTTGGGATTTTCTATGATCTTGCCTTTCGCGATCGCCTTAACTGCACTTTGGGTTGAGCTAACCAAGGCGACAACTTCAACCAGCTAAACGTCATGTCTACATCACGCAGATATTTCAATTCTTGCAAAACTTTAAACTTTATGTTCTATTATATAGGTGGTTATTTAGACCCTAAAGTTTCCCCGTGCAGATACATTCAATGAAATCCATTGATGATCCTGAAAAGAGCGGTAAAACATTAAAAGCTACCGCAAGTCAGGAATTAAAAAAAGTAGATTGCAGCCCAATAGGTATAGAGGCTATTAGTCCGCCTTAAAAAATTTTTGTCACTACTAAGATTTTTGTCAAGAACTTGACTAATTCGGCGATTATTACAGATTTCGTCTAGTTTTTTATGAGACATAAAACAGATGAGTAATCGCAATTAAGTTAGAACCTTTTTCAAAAGTTCTGACATTTGAATATTACAATATCAGGACTACTATGTTTCTTTCTGACTCAACTTTTGAATCTCTGACCAACAGGATTATTAAACTCTTCTCAGATTCCACTTTCAAAGCTTTAAATGAGAGGATTTTGTTTCCGCTCAGAATCCACTATCTCACTAAGATACTTGCTTCTTATTTCTCAGAAAGTCGGATGATTCTGGATTTGGGTACTTCTAATGGCTCCTTAGCAGCTAACATCAAAAAAACTTTGATTAAACGCTCTCTGACTCCAAAATTTATTGGCTGTGATACCCATATTCAACCAGAGAGCTTTATTCCCATAGTCCGTTATGATGGCTATAATCTTCCTTTCGATGATAATCACTTCGATACTGTGATGATTATTGATGTTTTTCATCATGCAGAAAATCCTCAAAGGTTGTTAGAAGAAGCCAAACGGGTTTCCAGAAAAAACATTTTAATCAAGGATCACTACTGGAAAAGCTCTAAAGATTTTACCAGTTTAAAATTTGCAGACTACATCGGGAATCAACCCTACGGTATTCATCTACCCTATTCCTTTCTGACTGAAGAAAGTTGGTATGACATGATTGCTCAATTTGAACTAGAGGTTTTGGAGTCTCGCAAATTTCGTTACAATTTTGTTGATCCTTGTAGGCATATTCTTTTCAATTTAAAGGTAAGCTGAGATTTATCAGCAAAATACCGAAACCCCCTAAAAAAAGCAATTGGGTTGCTTTTTTTAGATTTTTGTCCGGGGATGAAGGCTAATTTGTGAAAGTTTCCCAGTTGAAGACAGCTACTCAATTCACAGATTGAGAAACTACCACCAAAGACGATTTCCATGTTCGTCTACTCGTGCTTGGCGAATTACATCAGAAATTTCTTCTGCATCTGTCACATGGTGGAGTGCCTTTTTTGTACCATCAGGGTATTCCACAACGAAGTAAGTCGGGACTGTAATGTGGTCACCTGTGATATCCGGTGCATCCACAGCTATTTGTTTTGCTTTCTCTTCTAGTGTTTGCGACTGGTCATCAATCGCATCTCCTGGATTCAGTGTTAAGTTTCTTTCCTTCGCTGTTGGCTCTTCCCTGGAATGCCAATCTTGACTGACTGGCTGATTAATTTGATTTTCTAGTTCCTTAGCCATGATATTTTTCTGATTAAAATTTATACATCAACTAAGAACAATCTAAAAAATAAAAGACATAATGAGTTCTTTCTTGAGAGAGAGTTCGCAATGAAATTAATCTCTCTCTATAGTTGCGGATAAATTTAGTATAATTACTAAGCTATTTGTACTATTCAGCACAATTAACAATCAAGTGTGTCAAGGCATCTATCAAGCGATCGCTTTCCATTGGTATGATCTCTTTACCATGCATAATCTCTTGCGTAATCACGAAATGCACTAAGGAACCAATGAGAATTCTGGCTGTGGCCTCAGGGTCAGGTATGTTTAATTCTGGATGAGCAGTTAAATATTTAGTGATTGTCTCAATGGCTGGTTTAGCAATGCTGTAAATAAACACCTGCGCTAACTCCGGAAACCGTGCCGACTCTCCCATTAACAAGCGCTCAAATGACTGATATTCCTGATCGTTAACCATCTGATCCAATGCTGTTGCAGCTAATCGGCGCAGTACAACATAAGGTTCCCCTTTGAGGGGCTGTGACCCCAAGATGGAATAAAACCGCTTTCTGGCCAGCTTCTCGATTAATGCTTTAAATAATCCTTTTTTATCTTGAAAGTGGCTGTATACTGTGGCCTTAGAAACCCCTGCCGCTTCTGCAACTCGATCCATGCTAGTGGAAGCATAACCATGAGCTAAAAATTCCTGCATCGCCCCTTGCAGAATTTTTTCCATTTTATCTGCTGAATTTGAGCGCTCAATATCTCCAACTTTTGGGCGTGCCATGTTTAAATAGTCCTTATTTTATCAAAATTTTTCAACGCATCAGTCCTTAGGTATAGATGATTCTCCACCCCGGCATTCCTTTTTTTTGCCAAGCACTTGACTAAACTAGTCGGTTTAGTATAATTCTATTATAGAACTACACGGTTTAGTTTTTTAGTTCGCAAAACATTTTATTTGAGACTTCCTGCTTCCCCTTCCCTTCTAGGTGCATCTCATATATATGTCTCGGAACTACCGATGATTATGTCCAAAATTCAGGGTCAGCATCAGATTTTTTTTCTCTGGTGAGTGATAAAAGAGAGTTAGGCGGGACATTTACCAAAATTGGATTTTTTCTCATTTGAATCAGCTTATTTGGAATTGCTTCAAAGGTATGCTATCGTGCAAAACTCAAAGCTAGATCGATCAATATCTTCCCCATCAATTTTACGTCCGCCCTTTTTTATCGCAATTATTGTATCTTTAACTGTAATTGGTAGTAGTGTTTATACGGTATTAAAATTTCAGGATACAGCAAATCAGAAAGCGTCAGCGCCAGCAGCACTACTACCTGAACTAAAAACGGTCACAGCTCTAGGACGTATTGAACCAAAAGGAAAGGTGATTAAACTCTCTGCTACCACGTCGCCCGAAGGCAGTAGGGTAGAGGAACTTTTAGTGCGGGAGGGGGATAGGATCAAAGCCGGGCAGGTGATAGCGATTTTAGACAGCCGCGATCGCTTGTTGGCAGCTTTGAAAGAGGCTGAAGAACAAGTGAAAGTGGAACAGGCAAACTTAAACCGCATCAAAGCCGGTGCTAAACGTGGAGAAGTTTTAGCACAAGAAGCCATAATTGCGCGCTTGCAGGCTGAACGCCAAGGTGATATTACTGCCCAAGAAACTACTGTCGCTCGATTAGAAGCCGAAGTGCGTCACGCCGAAGCCGAAGACGAACGTTATCAAGGGCTATATCAAGCAGGGGCAATATCTGCTTCTCATAGAGACAGCAAGCGCTTAACACTGGAAACAGCCCAAAAAAATCTCCAAGAGGCACAAACACAGTTAATTCGCATCCAGTCAACCAGCCACCAACAAATTAAAGCAGCTACAGCCACATTAGACCAAATTGCTGAAGTGCCGCAAGTCGATATAGCAGCGGCTTCTGCTGAAGTAAATCGTGCCATAGCAGCCATGAAACGGATACAAGCAAATCTGCAACAAGCTTATGTGCGATCGCCTCAAGATGGTCAAATCTTCGAGATCCACTCCCGCCCAGGGGAATTAATCTCCAATAATGGTATTGCTGAAATTGGGCAAACCAACGAGATGTATGTAATTGCCGAGGTTTACGAAAGCGATATCGGCAAAGTTCATCCAGGGCAGAAAGTGCAAGTATTGGGTGATTTCCTCGCAATTGAATTGCAGGGAACTGTAGAGCGTAAAGGCTTACAAGTGCGTCGGCAAAATGTGATCAACACTGACCCAGCTAGCAATATTGATAACAGAGTCGTGGAAGTTTATATCCGGCTAGATGAAACTTCCACTCAGAAAGCTGCCAACTTAACCAATATGCAAGTTAAAGCGGTAATTCAATTGTCTAATTCGTAGTTCGTAATGCCTCTTTTCCTGCGGAACGCTACGCGAACAGAGGAGCTTCGCTAACGTAGTTCGTAATTCGTAGTTCGTAATTCGTAATTCGTAATTCGTAGTTCGTAGTTCGTAGTTCGTAATTCGTAATCAGGAACACATCATTTTTTATATCCCCACTTAGCACTTAGCACTTAGCACTTTTATGATGGGACTAATCAAACAACTGCGGCGACGCACACCTTTAGGATGGCTGCAACTGAGTCACGAAAAAAGCCGTTTACTGGTAGCATTGTCTGGCATTGCCTTTGCGGATGTTTTGATGTTTATGCAATTGGGCTTTCAGACTGCACTATACGACAGCAACACTAGACTACATCGCAGTTTGCAAGCAGACATTGTTTTAACTAGTCCCCAAGCCCGTAGCCTGCAAAATATGCCCACCTTTTCCCGGCGACGGCTTTACCAAGCAATGGATATTCCAGGGGTGAACTCCGCCGAAGCAATGTATGTGAACAACATTATTTGGAAGAATCCCCAAACACGCCGCCAGACATCGGTACAAGTTATTGGTTTTAATCCAGATAAACCAGTTTTTGATTTACCGGATGTGAATCGGCAATTACAGTCAATTAAGCTACCGGATACCGTTTTGTTTGACCGCAATGCCAGGGGAGATTACCAAAAGGCGATCGCCCAAATTGACGCAGGTAAAAAACTGACGACCGAAATCGAAGGGCGGACAATTACCATTAGTGGATTATTCACAGTGGGCGCTTCTTTTGGTTCTGATGGTAGCTTGATGACCAGCGATCAAAACTTTTTACGCTTATTTTCCCGACGACCAGCCAGCAGTATCAGTTTAGGATTAATCAAGGTAAAACCAGGTTATGACCCGAAAAAGGTAGCGATATCCTTGCAAGCTTACCTCAGAGATGATGTCAGCGTCATGACCCACGCCGAATTTATTGAATTTGAGAACAACTTCTGGAGAACAAACTCCCCCATTGGGTTTATTTTTAGCCTGGGTGTCTCAATGGGGTTCGCAGTGGGAGTAATTCTCGTTTATCAAGTTCTTTCCACTGATGTGAATGCCCATGCCAAGGAATACGCTACTTTTAAAGCCTTGGGATATCGCAATTATTACTTACTCAGTGTCGTGTTTGAACAGACTTTGATTTTAGCAGCTTTGGGTTTTATTCCAGGGGTAGCGGTATCTTTGGGACTTTACCAAATGACTCGCACTGCGACAAATTTGCCGATGTATATGACCGCAATTCGGGGATTACACGTGCTAATTTTAACTATAATTATGTGTTCAATTTCCGGAGCGATCGCCACCCGTAAACTTCGGTCTGCTGACCCGGCTGATATGTTTTAGACAATGGGAAATGGGAAATTATCAATTTTCATATTGAAGTATAAATTTTAAAAATTAACACTGCTATGCTTCCAGTCATTTCCATCCAGAATCTCGATCACTACTTTGGTGTCGGTTCACTGCGTAGACAAGTTTTATTTAACATTAACTTGCAGATTAAATCTGGCGAAATCATTATTTTGACTGGGCCTTCTGGTTCTGGGAAGACAACTCTCCTCACCTTAGTCGGGGCGTTACGTTCTCCCCAGTTTGGTAGTTTACAGGTTTTGTCAAGGGAACTTTGCGGTGCTGGTGCAGAAGAATTAGTGCAGGCGCGACAGTGCAACGGTTATATCTTCCAAGCGCACAATCTGCATGGTAGTTTGACAGCACTCCAGAATGTGAGAATGGCTTTGGAACTGCATCAACATATTAGCCCACGAGAGATGCAAACCCGTTCAGCCCTGATGTTAGAACAAGTAGGCTTAGGAAATCACCTGGATTATTATCCTGAAAAACTGTCAGGAGGGCAAAAACAACGAGTAGCGATCGCCCGCGCCTTAGTTAGTCATCCTCCCCTGGTTTTAGCAGATGAACCGACCGCAGCCCTTGACAGTCAGTCAGGTCGAGATGTGGTCAACCTGATGCAAAAACTGGCTAAAGAACAAGGTTGCACAATTCTCATGGTTACTCATGACAATCGCATTTTAGATATTGCTGATCGGATTGTTCACATGGAAGATGGCAAGCTAGTCAAAGCTTCGCCTATGAGTGTGAAAATTTAAAAAAAACTTCTGACTAGACAAAATTATGGTATATCTACTGTGGTTCCGAGGTGCGTTTTCCGTTTCTCGGATTTTTATAGCCGTAGTCACACACTGGAATTAAAACAGTGTTAATTGCTTTGAGCAATAAAGCGACTGGGTTTCCTTGTACGCTGCTCAGGTCACTTTCAGCGCAGTTAGACCCGCAGAGCTTTACTGTACTTAACTGTGTACTTAACTGACTCTTTGCACCTCAAAATTTTTGTTGCTGTCTGTCTCAAAATAAAATTGCCGCGCTGAGGAAACACCACCGCCTATTAGCTAGTCTGTTTGTCAACAGAAGTAAGAGATTGTTTTGTAGCTTTATGACTATCGATAATGACACGAGAGAATTTGACAAGAAGTTGCCCTATTTTAGTTTTCCAGGTTGGAAACCCCACCGCCACATAAAAAACTTAATCATCGGCACATTGGCCTCTGTCTTTGTTGTCATCTTGGCTTTGCCTGTAGATGCTTTGGAAGCACAGGTGACTCCCAGCAATCCTCAGTTGGGAGATACCCTATCTGTGGTGATTAACGTAGATAATCCAGATATTGGTAATAATCCTACTGTGGCTGTAGGTGAAAAATCTTATCCAGCATTTGCGATCGCCCCCAATAAATATCGGGCTTTAGTTCCGACAACTCCCCTGGATAAACCTGGAACTATAACACTGAAGGTTTCTGGTGGGAATAAAGTACAAAACTTGGCAGTGAATTTGCGTAATCGTAATTTCCCCGTACAACGGATTAATTTGCCACCTGGAAGAGCTGGGGTGAGAGCCACAGAACATGAACTCCAGCGCGTAGCAGCTTTCAAAGACATTCAAACGCCGCAAAAGCATTGGAATGGGCCACTACTCAAACCAAATCAAGGACGGATTACTACAATCTATGGTGTTCGTCGCTACTATAATGGTAAATTTGCTGAGAATTACTACCATCGTGGCGTTGACTACGCTGGTGCTACAGGTTCACCCGTAGTTGCCCCAGCAGCTGGAACAGTGGCGTTAGTCGGTACGGTATCGGAAGGGTTTCGAGTTCATGGCAACACAATTGGCATTGACCACGGTCAAGGCGTAACAAGTATTTTAATGCACCTGAACGGCATTAATGTCAAAGAAGGCGATTTCGTCAAACCTGGTCAATTAGTTGGCACAGTCGGTTCCACAGGCGCTTCCACAGGGCCGCATTTGCACTGGGGTTTATATGTCCACGGGCAATGTGTTGATCCAGTACCTTGGAGATTTGATGGAGTCAATTAGTCAAGACAAAATTGATGCCAATTGCCGATGAAATATATACTTTTTGCCGCTAATTAGGCAAAATGAATTGGATTGATACCGTCCCTACCCTGCTTGGCTAGCTTAAACATAATGAGCGTTATGAGTATTGAAAAAATTGTAGAACAAGCTCTCCAGGATGGTTATTTGACACCAGTAATGGAAGCAGAAGTTGGAAGAATCTGTGATAACGCATCCGAACTCTCAATTGAAGAGTACATGGCGCTGGATCGACTCATGGGGGCATTGTTGACAGGTGAGGTAGTGGCGGTACCTCGCAAACAATTCATTAACGTCATGGAAGAATTGGTACTGAGTGAGGCGATCGCCAGAGCAGCAGAAATAGAAGCCACCAGCGAAAGCTCCTTAGATGTGGGCGATATAGCCGCTTATGCCCTCAACCGCTTACCACCCTTGTATGCGACTACAGAAGAAGGTGCTAGCTACCAACGTCTACGTGCGAAGGCAGAACTGCAAGAATTAATTTCCCAGCAAATTAGCGAGTCTATAGGGCGTAACCTCCACCAACCCAACGACAACCGAACACCAGTATTTGGCAAAAATGCTGGTAATGAAATTATGCGCCAAGTCAGTAATTTACTCCAGGTTTACGCACCAAACTTTGAACATAAATCTTAGTATTAATCTTTGAAAATAGAGCGGTTGCAGAACCCTGGTTTATGAAATCAACCGGGGTTCTCCGCTCTGAATAAATCATGGAATTTGGGGAAATCCCTCATTAATCGCGCACTGACACAAGAGTGCCAATATTTACCTGCTCATATAATAAGCGGACATCATCATTACGCATTCTTAAACAGCCATGAGAGATAGCCTCTCCCAACAAGTGTGTATCCGGCGTGCCGTGAAAGCCAATTTCATTGCGTCCATCTGACCAAAAACCAATCCATCGCTCTCCCAAAGGACTATCAGTACCTGATGGAAATACTTTGCCAGTGATTGGGTGTTGCCAAATAGGATAGTGTTGCATATCCGTGACGCGGAAAGAACCTGTAGGAGTTTCCCAACCCTCCTTACCTACAGCAATTGGGTAACTGGCTATCACTTCACCTCTTTTGTAAACATAGGTACGGCGATCGCTTAAATTCACCACCACTTCCGTCTGAGATGAGTTTTGTGAAGATAAACCTGGGGAATTTTGCCTTTGTCGGAAAAACAGCGATCGCATATTTGGCGATAAGTCAGTAGACCCGGCGGAATTGTAGTTAACTGCGCCCGTCATCTGCGGTACAGAACTCCTCTGGACAGGTTGCTGGTGAGTGGGAGGAGGTGTAGACGTACCACGAGCAGTAGAATTACTATCAGCCGGGCTACCTGCCGCAGAAGCTGGTTGCTCAAACTGCGCTTGAGTTGTCGTAATGCGCCAATGGACAGCTAGCGATAAGATGGCTGTGCCAAAAAAGAGAAACATTACTATACGCGCTACAGATTCATTTCTTACCATTGCCATCGCCTATTGTTTATCCCTGACATATCCAGTTGACTAATTGGTTCATGAGTACATCCAAAATTATCAATAATTTATAGTTAATTATCTGTTCTCTCATAACTCTGTCGATAGTTTTGGGCAAACTAACACTATCAGAACATCCCAGCACAAAATTCTGGGTGAAAAATTTTATTCACCAAGAACCCTGACATTGGATAAAATCCATCATTAATGGTGTGGGTGAGAAAAAAATCATGTTTGAAAAGCTATTCCTTGCCGTCATAATTACATTTTCCCTGAATTTCTTTTTTCAAGTCCGCGTACTCAATTCAACTCATGCTGGTAATAATGATCCACAACACACACAAACATCAACAACAATTATGGTAAAAAACCCGGAAAAATAACCTTTTTTTTCACTACTCTGCCTATATTAACAGCAGTGAGATTTTAGCAACTTTTGGAGCAACAGCTACGCATCTACAAAATTATGTGGCGACTGGGAAATTTTGTTTATGCAACTGTAAATATAGCCGTAGTCAGAGATGTGAGGACAGTTTGAATGGCTCAAAGTCCTGACTTCACTGGGTTTATACTCAGCACGAACTAACGCTCCGCTCAGATCAGCAGTTGATGTTTGATCACAAGAGGCGCTGAATGTCTCTGAATGCAATATCTCTAAAAACATATATTGCTGTGTTTGTCAACCGTATGTGGTCAGATAGTATTGATTGCACAAGTTTACGTAAAAATATTTAAGTCAAAAAAGTAATAAATAAGAACTATAAACACACGTCTAGTATTTATTAGGGGTCAAAACAGACTTTTGATGTAGCGATTAATGTCTCTGACTTTATATACCGCCATGTACCAGTCATGAATCCGTCACTGCACAAGGAACATTGCGCCCATTAGCCTGTCTAATAGAGAAGGATAATTTAAAGTTCAGTACGATCTATGAGCCAATCGATTACTGTATCCTGGTCAACTGTTGATGCAAGATACCCAGAAGCATCGGTGCAAGTTGACAAACTCTCTAACCACGATCTAATTTTACGCTGTCAAATCGGACTGCGCCCGGATCGTGCTGCGTTTGCAGAGCTATTGCGCCGTTATCAAAGTCAAGTTGATCGAGTTCTATACCACCTGGCTCCAGATTGGCCTGACAGAGCCGATTTGGCTCAAGAAGTGTGGATTCGAGTGTATCGAAATATTAACCGATTACAAGAGCCAGTCAAATTTCGCGGTTGGTTAAGCCGGATTGCTACCAACTTGTTTTATGACGAGTTGCGTAAACGTAAGCGGGTAGCCAGTCCTCTATCACTGGACGCTCCCCGTACGGTAGAAGATGGCGAGATGGATTGGGAAATTGCTGGCGATACTCCCGGCCCCGAGGAAGAACTGACAACTAGAGAATTTTACGAGCAATTGCGAGAAGCGATCGCGGATTTACCAGAGGTGTTTCGGACTACCATTGTTCTGAGAGAAATCGAAGGTATGGCATACGAAGAAATTGCCGAAATTACTGGTGTTTCTTTGGGAACGGTGAAATCAAGAATCGCCAGAGCTAGATCCAGATTGCAAACTCAGTTGCAAACCTATCTAGATGCCTAATTAACAAAATCTATTGATTGCCTCATGGCAAAATTTCAAGATTGTTGAAGAATTTTGATGTAAATTTAGAATCTTGCTCCCATCAGGAGGGAATTTCAACTAATTTATCAGGATTTCACGTTGTCTTTACCCGCATATGAATTGGTCATAATGCTACAATGAATACTAATTCTCCATTTGATGACCGTTCCCCCTGGCTAGATCCTCAAGATTTATCAGATGGAATAGGTCAGCATACCAATGAGTCAACGGGTGCTATGGATATGGTGAAGCGCGATCGCTTCGAGTTATTAAGTGCTTACCTCGATGGAGAGGTGACAGCAGCCGAAAGCAGGCAAGTAGAAGAATGGCTAAAAAACGATGCCTCCGTTCAATGCCTGTATAGCCGACTACTAAATCTCAGACGAGGCTTGCGGACTTTTCCAGTACCGACAGCCCAAGAACCGCCAGAAGTAACAGCCGAGCAAGTATTCAAGCGTGTGCGCCGCCGTTCCCGTCCGGTTTGGGCGCTGGGAGGAGCTGCTGTAGCAGCCTGTGTTATTGGTGCTATTTCTGGTTTACTACCAAGTGGCGAATTCAACATACCTCAACTGGCGCGACAACAACCAGTAGAGCCTACACAACGCGCGACAACGCCTGTAGCTTCAAGTTTTCCCCTCATGGTGGCCTTAAATAACCCAGTAATAGATATTCCTAAAGCGGCAATAGCCTCTCCGGAACAATCATTTCATCTGGAGCAGCCTCTATCAGCGGAAATCGAACCAAACATCAATTAATCGCCATTTTACTGAGCGGGTTAACTAGATTTGCGCCACCATCCATTTTGTTGGGCAAAACCACCTAGTAGTCAAACTCGCTCTAAATTTATCATTTTTAATGGTTCGTAGTGAGGACTTTAGTCCTCTCTCTCCTGTAAAATCGCTATGCCGTTAATTCACCCCAATAGATTATAATGGCTGAATGAGAGCCAGAATCGAAGATAAAATCCTTTTTCTCCACCACGAAGACTTACCAGCGTTTAAAAAAGGTGGGTCTGTGGTGAGGAACTCATACTTTTGGGCGCTACGTTCAATCGCTGGTCGAGCTACCCGTTATCGTGATTGGGAATATGAACCAGAGGTGTGGTTGGCGCTGGGGCGAATGCTGTTGTCTTTCGCTGAGTCGGGATATTTGGGTTATAAAGAAACCTTGTTAGAGTTTCCCCTTGAGATAGGGGAAATTCCGGCTGTATTACGAGATGCTTCTACTTGGGAATAAGTCTTTTAGACGCGATAAATCTTTTAAACGCGATTATTAGACGCGATAAATCGCGTCTCTACATGAGCAATATTTATTTTACTTCTTCATACCAAATACCTACTTTTTCAAAGGATGAATAAGCAAGTTTGAGAAATTGGACAACTCGCTGTTTACCAAGCACCCCAAATTCTTTATATTCTCGCGCTTCGGCAAAGGTTAAGCGATGTTGGTCAATGATATTTCTTTCTTTGTATGCTAGTTTGGGAAAATCTATCACTCTAATGTTGTGTTGTCTGACTAAATTTTGAATTGATGTATCAGATTCGACGTGTTCCCAATCGTCGCACAGTCCTAAGTTTCTGACTAAAATATGGGGAATAGTATTACCATAACTATTGACTGACTGAGTAAACAGGTTGAGGCTGTCATATCCTCCGGTTGAAATAAACCATTTGCAAAAACTTACTCCCTCTGAACGCCCTAATTCGATTAATAGATTTTTCTCAATCCAAGCTTTGACGGCTCTATGAGATTGCGCCGCTAAGTTCACAATTACTGGTTTAGACATGGCCATCTCGAAGATTTTATCGGCTTTATCAGCGTGACGTTCATCTTCAGTAAATACTGCATACTGACATATTCCCTTATATACACCCGCTACGTCAGGATTAGACCGGTCAGTTTCTACAGGTACGAAGGGTATTCTCTTGTCTAGACAATACTGAACCATTGTCCTGGTGAGCAGGGATTTTCCTACTCCACCTTTTTCACCATCGACTAAATGAATTGTGGGCATAATAGTAGCTACTCCTAATCCTGATTGCAGTCATGTCAAATATATGCAATTAGCTTAGAAGCTTTTGGAGTTTTACGCCTAGTTAGTTTGTTAACTTTGTTAATTAAGTTTTGATTACTGTGGTTGGGATTAGCACGCCGTCCTCTAGTTTACCTATACCCAGTAAGCAAGTCTCTGGGTCGTAGACTCTGACTATACCGGAAACATCGAGGGTAAGAGGCATTTTTTGCCCCTGACACCATTTTTGGGCTGAGATGGCGGGTAATGTTACAGATGGTATATGTTGCAAGGCGACATCAGGAATACTCGGTTGAAATGTTCCTGTTTGTAATTGGATTTCTAAGTCGGTTAAGGTGAGACTATCTGTGAGGTTAAAACCACTACTGGCTGTGCGGACTAAAGCGGCGAGGGTTCCACCAGTTTCTAAGATTGCGCCTAAATCACGAGCGATCGCCCTAATATATGTACCACTTCCACAGGCGATCGCCACATCTAATTCCGGAAAATCTCCGTCTCGCCAATCCAAAATTTCTGTGTGAAAAATTTCAACTGTGCGTTTAGGTACTTCCACGGTTTCGCCTCTGCGGGCTAAGTCGTATAGGCGTTTTCCATCTACTTGAATGGCGCTGTATATGGGGGGGATTTGCTCAATTTTGCCTTGAAATTGAGCCATTGCAGTTTTCACGTCGGCAAAATTCAATCCCGGACAAGGTTGAGATGTGATGATTTCACCTTGTAAATCGTCGGTTGTGGTCTGCACACCTAAGCGGATGGTGGCTTTGTAGGCTTTGTTTTCTGGCAGATATTGTAATAATCTGGTAGCTCTACCCAGGGCGATGGGTAAGACTCCGGTAGCGGCTGGGTCTAAGGTTCCGGCGTGTCCTACACGTTTGAGGCGCAAGAGTTTTCGCACCCGCGCCACGCAGTCGTGAGATGTCCAGTCAAAGGGTTTGTTTAAGTTAAGAAAACCTAGCACAGTAAAATGTTTTATTTTAACAGATAATTTGACTTTAACAATTAAGATGGAGGCGGAAATGCTAGAAATAGCTACAAACAAACTATTTTAACAAATGAATATCAATATGTTGGCTTTGATGTTATTTCCACACCTCCTGGATATAATTATAATTTAAAGTGTCGTAGTTAATCGGTTTTTCCTAATGCGATCGCTATTGAACCAGTTACTACTAAAAATGCGCCGAATATGCCTATTAAAGTGAGGCTTTCTGTAGGAATTAAATCAGGTAAAAAGCTTGATACAAGAGCAACTGAACTGAGAGTAACAATCGGAACTGAAGTTAAAACCGCACTTACTCTTGATGCTTCCCAATGTTCTAACGATTCCGCAAAAGCCCCATAAGCAACTAAAGTATTTAAAGCACAAAATAGCAAAATTATTAAATAGAAACTATTCAAAGAAAAAATTGTTTCGGGTTTAGCAAATGGAGTGAATAACAAAGCACATCCGCCGTAAATAATTAGCATGATGTTAGCGGAAGATAAAGATTGCAATAACTGCTTTTGAGACAAAGCATAAATCGCCCAAGCTACTGCGCCCAAGAAAATCAAACCACTACCTAAAATATAAGTCCCCTGGGCTGTGATTAAATTTGTGAGTTGTTCATGAAAAAAGACAATATAACCAGAGATGAGTATACTGACACCAATCCATTGACGCAGTGTATAACGTTCTTGAAAAATGACTAAACTACCTAAACTTAATAATAGGGGGGCTAATTGAATAAGAACTTGAGCGTTAGCGGGTGAAGTTAACGCTAGACCTCGCATAAATAGGAAGTAATTAAATGCTAAAAATAGAGTAGCGATCGCTAATAATTTACCAGAACTAGAGCGCAATTGTTGAGAGTTGGGTAATTTACCCCGCACCCCTAAAAACACAGCCAGTAGCGCGAAGGATACCAAAAAGCGGAACCAAATAATGGTGTAGACATCAAGAACTTGTAACGTTACGGCCAGCGCAATCGGTAAAATTCCCCACAAAAACACCGTCAACAGCGATAATCCTAGACCCAAACGCCAGCGACCGGAACTTTGATGCATAGTTTGTAATTCGTAATTCGTAATTCGTAGTTCGTAGTTTGTAATTCGTATACAGACACAAATTATAAAACTCTTGTGGTGCGGGCATCTTGCCCGCCAGCGGTATACTTCAATTAGATAAAATTTGCTGTATTAGAAGAAATCAACCATCGCAGGAGAGGGGGCTGCAAATATTTGTGTGGCTGCTAATAGGGCTGTTTGGGTAGCATGGAGTTTTCCGGTTAGCTGTAATTGCTGGGGAGTAAAGAGGCTGGTATACAAAGGTGCTAATCCTCCAATGTTTAACTGCAACTCACCTTTACCTCCTGTGGTAATTTCACCACGTCCATTAGCGACAGATAAGATAAATTTACCGTTATTGGCAGCTAGCAAGTTATCTGTAACTTCCAGGTGTAGTTCTGCTGAGACTCCTGGTGGATAACCCCGCAGTTCTAAAGCCTTGACTAAATTTATTATTCGCAGCATCCAGCGCTGATGTTGGGTAATTTTGGCAGTTTGTTCTGGTAGCAGTAATGTGAGAGAATCAACAATAGAACTCTTCCATTGCACCTTGTCAATTTGGGAGCGATGATTGGCAATAAAAGACCAAAAAGTTTTGACAGCAGCATTTGTGAGCATTGCACAGTCTCTCACTTTGAGATTGACTCCATCCTGAGTGCGTTCTTGAGTCAAGATGATGTAGCCTTGGGGTTGGTCTTGGTCACCAATCAAATAACCATAGACTGTTTCTCGACCATCTGGTTGAGTTAATCCTTGCCAAATTGCTGAATGTCGGTCTAAATAACCGTGAGTGAGTTTTGCCTGTTGCTGATATAAGTCTTGAAAAATCAGATAATTTTTAGCATCTACAGGCTGCAAAGGTAGAGAGGGTTCTTTGAAGTGGATATTATCAGTAGAAATTTCCCAAGTGCAATAACTTCCGGCTTGTTCGTATCCGGCTTTGCGGTAAAGACGTTGAGTAGCGGGATAGAGAACCGAAATCGGAACTTCTTGGTGATAAAGTTCCTGAACAGTATTTTGAATTAATGCGATCGCAGCGCCACTACCACGATATTCTGGAGCAATACCTACAGCAGCAATTCCGGTCATTGGGACACACTCACCACCCCACCATTGACCCATTGGGACAATTCCTAGTCCACCGACAACTCGCTGGTTTTGATAAATAGCACGTAAATTTTCTACACCAATACGCGGGATGTAAATTTCGCTATCACCAGAGGACATGATAAAACATTGTTCCAGGATAGACCCCAGTTGCTGAATATCCTTTTTATCAGTAAGTTTGCTGTATTGGAATTTATCTGTGTTCATCTGTGGTTAATTAAATCTTCGCTTATAAATAAGATAAACCAGACGCGATACACAAAATAAACCAGACGCGATACACAAAATAAACCAGACGCGATGAATCGCGTCTCTACAAGGGTGTTAATTTGACAACATCTCCAACAACAGCGCTTCACTCAATTGCGTAATTCCTAAAGTTTGCGCCTTCTCTAATTTAGAACCAGCGTCTTCACCTACAAGCAAATAATCGGTTTTTTTACTCACCGAATTAGTTACTTTACCCCCAGCTGTTTGAATTAAGGCTTTAGCTTCATCTCGTGATAAACTGGGCAGAGTACCAGTAATTACAAAGGTTTTACCAGCTAAGTTTTGATTACCATCAGCAGCTGTGGTGGTTTCTTCGGTAGCAGCTAATTGTAATCCTTCTGCTTTGAGACGTTCAATTAAAACTTGATTTGCACGAATGCGGAACCACTGATATACAGATTGGGCAATTTCTGCACCGATACCGTAAATACCGGCAATATCTGATTGCTTGGCTGTGGCTAATTCTTCAACTGTGGGATATTTCTGAGTTAATAATTGAGCATTGACACTGCCAACGTGACGGATGCCTAAACCGTATAATACCCTAGACCAAGGTTGGTTTTTTGATTGGGCGATCGCATCAATCAATTTTTGGGCTGATTTTTGACCCATTCTTTCCAATTCACATAATCTTTCTGTTGTCAAGTCATATAAATCAGCCACAGAATACACCAAATGTCTATCTACAAGTTGATGTACCAGCTTTTCGCCCATACCTTTAATATCTAAAGCATCCCGACTTACCCAATGTTCAATTTCGCCTTTGAGAATCGCCGGACAGGAAGCATTAACGCAACGAGTTACCGCTTCACCTGATTCTCTCACCACGGTTTGACCGCAGACTGGACAAAGAGTCGGCATTTCAAAAGGTACGGTGTCATCTGGACGGAGTTCTTTTAATACCCGCACCACTTCCGGGATAATTTCCCCAGCTTTGCGAACAATGACAGTATCACCAATGCGGATATCTAATTGAATGATGCGATCGCTATTATGTAAAGTAGCGCGGGAAACTGTAGTTCCAGCTAATTGTACAGGACGCATTTCAGCCAAAGGAGTTAACGCCCCAGTGCGTCCCACATTCACAGAAATATTTTCCACCCGTGTCGGCGCTTCCTCAGCTGCGTACTTCAAAGCAATCGCCCAACGGGGGAATTTCTGGGTAAAACCAAGCTGTTCCTGCAACTTGAAACGATTCAACTTCACCACCACCCCATCAGTCATGTAGGGTAAATTCAGCCGTTTTGTATCCCAGGATTGATAATAGTTTGCTACTTCGGCGATGGAACTACAGAGTTTGTGATTGGGGTTAACCGGAAAACCCATTTTTTCCAATAACTCCAAAGCTTCCCATTGAGTATTAGCAATACTCGCGTCATCCATCCCAGAAATATGCAATGTATAAGCAAAGAAATCCAACCGCCGCTGGGCGACAATGCGGGGGTCTAATTGCCTGAGTGTACCAGCTGCGGCATTGCGGGGATTAGCAAACATATGTTCACCGGCTTTTTGTCGTTCGGCGTTAATTTGTTTAAACACTTCCAAAGGTAAAAACACCTCACCTCGGACTTCTATTTTTTCTAAGGTTTTTGCACCCGCAAAATTCAACCGCAAGGGAATTGAACGAATTGTCCGCACATTTTGGGTAATATCTTCACCAACTACCCCATCACCCCTAGTTACACCTCTGACTAAAACGCCATTTTCATAAGTCAAAGCCAAAGCCGAACCATCAATTTTGAGTTCCGAAACATATTCCACCGCTTCTATTTTCGGTGTTTGTCGCCGCCAACGCTGATCCCATGTTTGCAATTCATCAATATTAAAGGCATTCTCCAGACTGTAGAGAGGAATATTGTGCCGTACTGAAGTAAAATGTGTAGCTGGTTTCTCACCCACGCGCTGAGTAGGACTATCTGGTGTAATTAATTCTGGATATTTAATTTCTAATTCTTGTAATTCGCGATAAAGCTGGTCATAGACAGCATCCTCCATCATTGGTGCATCTAGGACATAATAAGCATAGCTAGCTTGTTGCAACAACTGGCGCAGTTCTTCTACACGCTTAACTTCCGACTGACTTTGTATCATTATACTGATTGCAAATTACCTAGCAGATAGACAGACTTGATTTTCCCAGATTACTCGCTCTGATGCGAGTCGGACTTCTATCAGCAGAACTAAAATTTACAATTGCAATAGACGCTGAAGAAACCTACTTTAATTTTACTAGGTTATTCCTCATATTTCTTCTCTTGCGCCTCTGCGCCTCTGCGTGATAAAAAAAAATCGTGTAACTATTGATTTGGTAAATTATTATTCCCTAGAAATTGAGCTTTTAACTCCTCTAACTCCTTATCAATTGCGCTTTGATTAGCAGGAGGCGGAGAAATCTGTTTTGGTGATTGTGGTTGATTTGGTTTAGGTTTACCAGCAGCCAAAAATTGAGTTTTCAATTCTTCCAGTTCCAAATCAATTTGACTAGGTGATTTACTTACAGAAGTGGGTGTCGATTTAGGTTTTGCTGTGGGCGCTGGAGTAGCGACTACTGGCGATTGATTTAAATCTTTGAGGACTTCATCTGCGGTTTGATAACGTCGCATGGGGATACTGACTAGCATCTTTTCCAGGATGCGATTTAACCCAGGACTGAGCGGAGTTTGGAGGAATTGCTGCCAAACCCAAGTATCATTATTAATATTATAAGAATCAAAAGGCGATCGCGCAGTTAATAAATGAACACAAGTAGCCCCTAAACTGTAGATATCACTGGCAAAAAGCGCCCTACCTCTCATTTGTTCCGGGGCGACATATTCAGGAGTACCAATACTCGTACCTGTTTGATTTAAAGCAGTACCAGTGGCAGATTTAGAAGCCCCAAAATCCACTAAAACTAATTTAGCATTGCTGTCTCGCAAAATATTTTCCGGCTTAATATCGCGGTGAATCACACCTCTAGAATGACAAAAGTGCAACACTGGCAATAAATCTTTAAGTAATTGCCATATCTGCGCTTCACTAAAAGCGCCATTTTGCTGCAATTCCTGGGCTAAATTCTGCCCATCGATAAATGTTTGTACCAGATACTGTCTGTCATCTTGGGTAAAATATGCCTGGAGTGCCGGAATTTGGGGATGTTGTCCCAAATCATCTAACTGCACCGCTTCTAGAGTAAATAACTCCACAGCCTTCTGCACAGAGTTAGTACCTTGGGCTTGGGGGTAAAATTGCTTAATTACGCAGGCCGGTTTAGAAGGTTTATCCTCATCCACAGCCAAGAAGGTTTTACCAAAACCACCTTGTCCGATAGGTTTAATGGCGCGGTAACGTTCTTTCAGCAGTAACTTGGAACCACAACTCAGACAAAACTTGACATCACCAGGATTTTCTGGTTTAGGACAATGGGAATTTAGGCAATAACTCATGGAGGTTTGGCACTCTTACTATCTTTATTTTGCCTTGTCTGGGGCAGAAGCGTGATGATATAGGTTAATTATCTGGCATTGCTGATTTTAAATATGAATATGGAACCTGTGAAAAATCTGGGTCTAAACCGAACTTTAGTTATCATAGAAGTCGGGAATATTGAACCCATCAAAACTAACCATGACTCAACTAAAAACCAAACTCACTCTCGAAGAATTTCTTGCACTTCCCGAAAGTGAACTTGCTTATGAGTTTGTTGACGGTGAAGCTGTACCTAAATATAAAAATGAGCAAATGTCTCCTAAATTTTTTCATGGCGCAACCACAGGAGCATTATTTATCCTATTATCCACATGGGCGCAAGAAAAAGGTCGCGTTGTCGTGGAATGGGGGATAAAATTAACAAGAAATCAAGAAAATTGGATACCCGTACCTGATTTAACCTACATTTCCTATAACCGTCTTCCTGCTGACTGGCTGAAAGATGAAGCTTGTCCTGTTATCCCAGAATTAGTTATCGAAATTATTTCTCCTGGTCAAACTTTTGGAGATATGATCGAAAAAGCTACTTATTATCTTCAAGCTGGGATTTTTGTGGTTTGGATAGTAGATACAATATCTCAAACTATCACTCTGTTTACAGCTTCTTCTCTGCCTCTCACCTTTCGAGAAAATCAAGTCATTAGCCATGAAGCATTACCAGAATTAGAAATTACGCCCCATACTATCTTTCAACGTGCTGGTTTAATACGTTAGTTTTCGGCTGTTTCGCTTTCATATAAGTAGAGTGGCATGAATAATTCAAGGTTTGTAGTAAGGACTTTAGTCCTTATTTTAGGGCTTCAGCCCTCACTATAAAATAATCTCAATATTTTTTACATTCCAGATTTATAATGTTTTAGGCTTAGTCATTGTAAATATCTTCTTCTGGGTCGTTCCATTCCTGAAATCCAGTTTCTGCCAGTTGCATCATTGTCACGGTTTCTAGCCTTTCTTCAATTTCAGAAATCAGTGTAATGAGTTCTTCAACTGGTAGCTGAAAAATCATAATTTTGATTTCTTCCATACTTGGAGTTATTGTCATCATGAAAACTCCTGGTTTTGAGGTAATTTAAATGTTTGCTTATCAGCAAATAGTTTATAGAAATTAACCTTCAGCCTCATGATTTTTCTCTGACCTCTAGTTTAAATCCCAAAGCATCTAATAACCCTACTAAACTGTATATTTCAGCACCACCACTCTTTAACAGCATCTGATTTAATTCTTCCCACTTCAGTTTTGCTGGTGCAGAAAGATTATTCATCTTCAACTGTGCATCAATGACATCTTTTAAGGCTGAGGTTAACAGTCCAGTCTCAGGATTTTCCGCTTCTAATATGGCCTCGATATAAGCAGCCGCCTCTTCAGGGTCTTGAAGTGATTCAATTAGATAGTCCTGGTAGCTATCACTGGTCGGCATTTTCACTTTCTTCATATTCTGCCCAATACTCCTGTGCCTTATAAATATCTTTTTCTTGACTGCTTTTATCTCCACCCAAAAGCAGAAGCACAATTGTTGTTCCTATTTGTCCAAAGTAGACTCGGTAGCCAGAACCATAATTAATCCTGAGTTCAAAAACACCCTCTCCTACTGACTTATAATCTCCCAGATTACCAAGACTAACTCGTTTTAGCCTCTCCTTAATTTTAGCTTTAGCTATCCTATCTCGCAGCCCATCCAGCCATTCTGCGAAAGGAATTTTGCCGTTAGCTGTAATGTAACGCCGAATCTCCCTTGGTTTTGCTTCCATAATTTCATGAGTAATTACCCCTGTTCTGTCTGACTCCGCATCAAACGCTGCACACTTACCAACGCCCGATTTAACTCATAATTGCGCCTTTGGGGATTCTGCAAATACGCTTGCTGTTCTTCTTCTATCATCTCTACATCTTGAATTACCAAACCATCAAGTAACTTTTGCGCTGCACCAAATAAACTAT
>REBL01000120.1 GCA_007692755.1 Nodularia sp. (in: cyanobacteria)
AGAAAATTGAGATAAATCAATGTTTTCTTCTTTTCCCTAATGCACTATTTTAAGCGTGTCACGCCACTACTGGACTGACAAGCTGAAATCGTCAATTCACAGCCGCGACTAAACCAGTATGCTTGAGTAACGAAACCGTACTAGGTTCACGACCTCGAAAAGATGCAAACACATTCATTGGGTGTTTACTACCACCAAGAGCTAAGACTGTATCCCGGTAACGTTTACCTGTAGCTTTTATCGCCTGTTCATCTTCTAAACCGGCTTCTTCAAAAGCGGCAAAGGCATCAGCACTCAGTACCTCAGCCCACTTGTAACTGTAATAACCTGCCGCATAACCACCTGCAAAAATGTGACCAAAAGCGCATAAAAAAGCGTCTTCTGGTAATGGAGGTAACACAGTAGTAGTTTTGGCCAGGCGATGACGCACATCGGCAGCAGTTTCATTACCACCAGGGCGATAACGATAGTGTATTTCCAAATCAACACTACTAAAGTGAACTTGCCGCAAAGTGACACTACCACTCATATAGTTGCGTGCCGCTAAAAGTTTTTGGTAATAATGCTCCGGTAGGGGTTCCCCAGTTTCATAGTGCTTCGCCATGCCAAACAAAGTCGGTCGCTCGTAGCACCAGTTTTCCATGAACTGGCTCGGTAGTTCCACTGCATCCCATTCTACATTGTTGATACCTGCTGCCCCGGTGTAGTCTACTTTGGTCAGCATATGATGCAAGCCATGACCAAACTCATGAAATAAAGTTTCTACTTCATAGAAAGTCATCAAACTCGGTTTACCATCGACTGGGGGACTTTGGTTGCAGACCAAATATGCCACAGGTAAACGAATCGCCGTGACATCATTTTCAGTAACTTTACTACGATTAATACATATATCCATCCAAGCACCACCGCGCTTTTCCGATGGACGGCTGTAGGGGTCTAAGTAGAAGTAAGCCAAAGGACTGCCAGTTTCATCAGCAATTTGGAAATAACGCACATTCTCATGCCAGACTGGGGCTTGACCATCGGCAGGAGTGACAGTAACACCAAACAAACGCTGCACTAGTCCAAATAAGCCATCTAAGACTTGAGGTAAGGGAAAGTAAGGACGTAATTCTTCGGCGGTGAAGGCAAATTTTTCTTCCCGTTGACGTTCTGCCCAAAAGCTGGTGTCCCAGTGTTGTAAATCTTCCGCTTCTGCGGCTTTTTTGGTAGCGGCAAAAGCTTTGAGTGTTTCTAAATCTTTGACAGCAGCATCATAACTCGCTTGACGTAGTTCTTCTAATAATGCTTCCACTGCGGCCACATTGGGAGCCATTTTACTAGCTAGGCTCAACTGGGCATAATTTTCAAAGCCGAGTAATTGGGCTAGTTCTTGCCGCAATTCTAAAATGCGCTCAATCAGGGGCTGATTATCAAACTCACCTGATGAAGCACGAGTGATATAAGCTTTATAAAGTTTTTCCCGCAAATCTCGGCGGGTGCTGTGCTGCATGAATGGGCCATAGCTGGGAAAGTCTAAAGTAATCCGCCAAGGACCATTTTCTGGGGTGGCGTTTTCATCTCCCGCATCACGGGCTAGCTGTGCAGATAGACTAACTAAGCTATCGGGTAAGCCGTCAATTTCGGCTTTGGTGGTTAGGGTTAAGCTAAAGGCTGTTGTGGCATCTAAGACATGGTTTGAGAACTTGGTAGAAAGTTCTGCTAGTTCCATTTGGATGGAGTTGAAACGTTCCCGTGCATCTCCTTCTAAGCCCACACCGGACAATTCGGCATCTCTGATAGCAGCTTCCACAATTCGCTGCTGGGCTGATTCTAAAGTTGCCCAGTTATCACTGGCGCGGAGTTCCTTGAAAGCATGATAAACTGGTTGGCTTTGACCGAGCTTGTTGCTGAATTGTACTACTTGTGGTTGTACGGTTTCATAAGCTGCGCGCAGTTCAGGGCTATTGTTCACACCCATTAAATGGCTCACTATGCCCCAACTCCAGTTCAGCCGTTCTGTCAGCTTTTCTAATGGTTCGACTAAACCGCTCCAAGTAGGTTGGATATTAGCTTCCAAGATGGTTAGCTGCTGGTCAAGTTCTGCCAATAGCTGCTTGAAAGCTGGTACTATTTGCTCTGCTTGAATCTCACCGAAGGGAGGTAAGCCAGAACCTTTAAGTAAGGGATTTTGAGAAATAGTGACATTTGCACTCATGGTTTTGTGTGAGTCGCCTATAAATAATATCTTGTTGTATCTTCTAATGTAGCGATCGCTGTGTAATTTAGCAGTGCCAAAATGGCAAAATGTTCATAAAGTCCAAATTAATTACCCAATGAAATCACTGATTCCTGTTTTGGTTGCCCCTGTGCTGATGTCATTATCTTCTACACAAGTACTAGCAGCCATTCAGACTAGAACTATTGAGTATAAACACGGCGATACTGTCTTAGAAGGTTATCTAGCTTTCGATGATTCTATCCCAGGTAAGCGTCCTGGTGTTTTAGTAGTGCATGAGTGGAACGGTTTACAGTCCTTTGTGAAACAACGCACCGAGGAATTAGCTAAACTTGGTTATGTAGCATTTGCTGCCGATATTTACGGTAAAGGGATTAGACCAGACAATCCCCAAGAGTCAGGAAAACAAGCGACGATATATCGTCAGGATAGACAATTATTGCGCGATCGCACCAACGCCGGATTAAAAGTTTTACGACAAAATCCCTTAACTGATATTCAACGCATCGCCGCCATTGGTTACTGCTTCGGCGGCGGAACAGTCCTAGAACTAGCGCGGAGTGGGGCAAATATTGCTGGGGTAGCAAGTTTTCACGGCAACCTCGATACTCCCAACCCCAATGATGCCAAAAACATCCAAGCCAAAGTATTAGTATTACATGGTGCTGATGACCCCATCGTGCCAGAGGAACAAGTGCAAGCATTTGCCACCGAAATGCGCGAAGCAAATGTCGATTGGCAATTAATCTCCTACGGTGGCGCAGTCCATAGCTTCACCAACCCAGAAGCCAACAACGCACCGCAATCACTTTATAACCCAGTTGTCGAAAAGCGCTCATGGCAAGCCCTCAAGCAGTTCTTCGCCGAAATATTTCACAAACCCAAGGGCTAAATCATCAAAACAAAAAACCTCAGCTTGGCAACTGAGGTTTCTGATTAGGAGAAGTAAGAATGACGATTTAGATACATTAATACGAAGAAGCGAAATTTTATCTCAACTCCAAGGCAACTTTATTAATAGTGATTTACGTAGGTGTTTGAGGTATTTGCTAACTTATGTAAATAATATTAACAACTTCGTTACAAAAAGTCAACATAATTTACAAAAAATTATCCTGACTAGCAAGCAGCACCTATATAAAGTATGCCGTAGTTTAATTTGCTACCGTGCTTACTACAATGCCAGGAATTACCGTTCTGCGAATCGCAATACTGACGCGCGCGCGAATCGTAACAACAATAATTTTTAGAAAAGAGGTTATTCCCAGCGTCTGACTTCAAACCCCCGCAAACCTTCAGGCTTTCCATACTCAACCACAACATCTTTCACCACCGCAGCCGGGGGGCCAGCATGACACCAGCGCACCATCTCTTCAACCACCACCCGCGCCCCTTCAAACACTGCTTCCACACGTTTATCCGGGAGATTTCGTACCCAACCGGTTAAACCCAATTGGCTAGCTGTGTCAACAGTTGCATAGCGATAGCCTACCCCTTGTACTTGGCCGGAAATCAAGACATGGGCGCGGACTATCTTGGGCAGTGATGTAGGATTGGGCATAGACCAGTCAATGCTTTACCATTTCCAGTCTAACTGCTTTGTGAATGCACAATCGAATTTTTCACTCCCATGCTGGTAGTTTTGGCGGATAACTTTTTCCGTAGGTGTATAAAGAGATAACATCAAAGTCATTCAACTGCTTACCAACAGCCTATTTCCTCACACGTAAATTGTAAAGTTTTCATCGCTTATGTCTAACCTACCACCACTGAATACAGCCACAATTTGGGCAATTTTCAATGAGCAAATTGATGATTCCACAGTCAATCAATTAGTCTGGCACTATTTAGGCTATCGTTATGACTCTGCAACTGACAAATGGGATAATAGCGAAGTGTCATCAGAATGGCGAGATGAGTACCCAGAACCACCTGATTTTATTGATAGTCGCCCAGCAACAGTTAAATTAACTCGTTCTATTCCTCAAGAAAATAAACAAATAGCGAAAGAAAAATTGGGTTTCAAAGGGTACAAAATTGGTGAATTTGGACCTCGACAGACTCGTAGAGCCACAGCCGCAAATTGGTTATTAAGTTATTTGCAAGAAACTAGCGGCAAAATTGAATAAATTTGGCAGGAAATTTGGAAAATAATTTGGAAAATACTTCTACTTAATGGTAGTGATGATTATACCAGAGGACTCCTATTTAATTTAAGAAAACCTCGGTATTCCTGGATTCCTCCGTGGACTATTCCCTGTTCCCTGCCTCCATAACTGATTTGAGGAATAAAATCGAATTGCTATATACTTTAATCATGAGTCATCTCAGCAGTTAATACTCAATAAACAACCCATTTTAATACAAGAGAATCTAACTTCAGACAGATGAAGCAGTTGTATAAATATCTCTAAAGACTGGTTTGCAAATTGATTAATAATTTAGAAGATATTCATATCTACATTTTTTAATCAAAATCATTGTATGACAACACCCATTGAATTTAATTTATTTGCGCCTTACAACAAAGGAGCCTCATTAATTGGCTCTTTTTATGATGGGCAAGAAATACCCATGAAAAGGGGCGAGGATGGCTATTTTCGCACAAATGTTGAACTAGAAGATGGCATCTATGAATATAAATTCAGGGTTCAGTCAAATTCATGGTTTTTTGAACCGGAACAGTGGGTTGATGTGATAGACCCTTACGCCACTGATATTAATGGAACAAGTGGCGAAAATCACGGTATTGTCCGAGTCAAAGATGGACAAAGAATAGTTGATACTTATGTTTGGCAACATGATGATAAACCTTTACCTGCTGACCATGAATTAGTAATTTATGAACTGCACGTTGGTGATTTTTCTGGTGGTGAAGATGACCGACACGCGCGAGGAAAATATAAACACGTCATTGAAAAGTTAGATTATTTGTGTGAATTGGGAATCAACGCTATTGAGTTGATGCCAATCAAAGAATATCCGGGAAGTTATAGTTGGGGTTATAATCCCTGTTATTTCTTTGCCACCGAATCTAGTTATGGTTCTACTGTTGAGTTAAAGCAGTTAATTGATGAATGTCACAATAGAGGCATTCGGGTAATTATGGATGGTATATATAACCACTCAGAAGCTTCAAGTCCATTAACTCAAATTGATCATGATTATTGGTATCATCATTCTCCGCGTGACGCTGAAAATAACTGGGGGCCTGAGTTTAATTACGAACATTATGACGAAACTTTAGAGATTTACCCAGCCCGAAAGTTTATTGGTGATACAATTCGTTTTTGGATTGAGGAATATCATATAGATGGTATTCGCTATGATGCAGCCAGACAAATTGCTAACTATGATTTCATGCATTGGATTGTTCAAGAAACCAAAAAAACGGCTGGTAGTAAGACTTTTTATAACATTGCCGAACATATACCCGAAACTACCAGTATTACCAATGTAGATGGTCCAATGGATGGTTGTTGGCACGATAGCTTCCGTCATACAATTACAGTGCATATTTGTGGTGACACTTTTGATTTAGAAAGCCTCAAAGATGTGATTGATGGTAAACGTCAAGGCTTTATGGGTACAACCAATGTGGTGAATTATCTGACTAACCACGACCATGAACGGACTATGTTAGAACTGGCTAATCGGCAGATTTTTCAAGAAGACGGGTTTAACAGAGCTAAATTGGCCGCAGCTATTCTCATGACATCTGTTGGTGTACCTTTAATTTGGATGGGAGAAGAGTTTGGCGAATACAGACCCAAACAGCCTGAATCATCCAAAATCGAATGGTCACTTCTAGGTAATGATCTCAACCATAACTTATTTGAATACTACAAGGGGTTGATTCATCTGCGTAAAACTAGTCACGCCCTCTACACAGAAAATATTGATTTTATTCACGAAAACCTAGAAGCCAAGGTACTAGCTTACAGTCGCTGGAACGAAGAAGGTTCTCGTGTCGTTGTTGTCGTAAATTTTTCGGAAAATTTCCTCAGTAGTTATCACATTCCTAATTTCCCATGTGGTGGTACATGGCATGAATGGACAGGCAATTATCAGGTTGAGGCTGGGGATGATGGGATGATTACTGATTTGGGGCCATACGAAGCCAAAGTGTTTGTCTGGCAGTAATCAAATCTATGTGTACTCAGACAGCAATTGTATAGTACATAAAAGGGGGCATATTGTCCCCTTTTGAAGTTATGAAAACAAAACAATTCTATATCCACAGTTATGGAGATTTTTAAATTTGAAAAATCTATAAGTTCCTGTTGTACTTTTGATTTAAAATAATATATTAACTTCCTTCCTCAGTGGAATAGCAAAAATTACGAGTTCGGCTCCATGCAAAATAAATTATTTAATACTAACATCAAGAACTCTCACGTATTATTAACGCCTAACGAAGTAAAATCAAAACTACCTTTAACTAAATCGGCTGAACACACTGTCTTACAACATAGACAGGAAATCAAAAATATTCTAGATTTTCAGGACAGCAGAAAATTTATTGTAGTTGGCCCATGCTCAATTCATGATACACAAGCAGCACTAGAATATTCCCAGAGATTGAAACTTCTGTCTGAACGAGTCAAGGATAAATTGCTACTCATTATGAGGGTGTATTTTGAAAAACCTAGAACTACTGTAGGATGGAAAGGATTGATTAATGATCCTGATATGGATGATTCTTTCCATGTAGAAAAAGGTTTATTAACTGCACGTAGTCTCCTGATAAAAATAGTAGAGTCGGGTTTACCTGCTGGGACAGAAGCACTAGACCCGATTATACCCCAATATATTAGTGAATTGATTACATGGTCTGCCATTGGCGCACGCACTACTGAGTCACAAACCCATCGCGAAATGGCCAGTGGTCTTTCCATGCCTGTAGGTTTTAAAAATGGTACTGATGGTAATATTCAAGTAGCTATAAATGCTTTACAGTCAGCTAAAAGCGCTCATAATTTCCTCGGTATTAATCATAAGGGACAAGTAAGTGTCTTTGAAACTAGAGGAAATCCCTATGGTCACGTTATTTTACGTGGTGGTAGTCAGCCTAACTTTGAAGCTGCAAATGTCCAACTGGTAGAGGAAAAATTAAAAGCGGCTAATTTATCACCAAGAATTGTAATTGACTGTAGTCACGGCAATACCAATAAAGATTACAAAGTCCAACCGACTGTGTTAGAAAATGTGATTCAACAAATAGTTGACGGTAATACATCAATCGTCGGTGTCATGCTGGAATCAAATTTGTATGAAGGTAGTCAACCGATGACTGGGAACCGAGAAGAATTAAAGTATGGTGTTTCTGTAACTGATAAATGTATTAGTTGGGATGAAACCGAAAAAATTATTTTGGCTGCTTACCAAAGACTTACTTAGTTCGTAGTCAGGACTTTAGTCCTGATATCGAGTCTGGTGAATTAGTTATGATTAGTACAATCATTGCACCCCACCCCCAACCCCTCCCCGCAAGCGAGGAGGGGAGATAAGGCTTAAATTGTCGCAATTTCTTTTAAATACACCCTACTAAATGGTTCATTTTCACCCAAGGTGTAGTCTTCAATTAACCCACGACGACGGATAGAAATGTCGTTTTCTTTCTTAATCACCACCGTAGAATCATCAAAGACATCCCGCGCTAACATCATTTCTGTTTCTGTGGGATTATTTAAAACTACCATGTTACTTCCTTGGTAAAACATCCCCTCTTCTTCTAAGATGGATTCTTCGTACTCGGTAATTAATAAATCAAGTTTAGGATTACGTAACAAAGTTTGGACGTTACTATTGTAATCGTTGCGTAATGCTTTTTGCGACCGATTTATAAACACTGCATCATGGCAAACAGCACCTATTGTCCAGTCAGGATGTTTTGAGAGAATATGGTCAATTGTTTCTTGCAATTCCTCAACTGAAATTTTGTTAAAGGTGATAGTAGGTATTCTGGAATTTACACCAGACTCAAAAAAGGTTTCTAATATCCGGGAAGGGACATCAACACTTTCACCAACAGCAGGATTAAGATGCATCAAGATTCCCGGTGCGGCGTTGATTTCCAAAATAGCAAAGTTACTATTTAACTTCCAAGATTCTGACAAGTTTTCGGCAATTACATCAATGCCTAAACAAGTTAGCCGGAAATGTTGGGCAATGTCTTGGGCTAAAATAATATTGTCTTGATGAATTGTGGATGTAGCATCGATGCTCATACCTCCAGCTGAAAGGTTAGCAACTTTGCGAAGATAAACAGTGCGTCCCTTTTTTATCACACTGTTCAATGAAAAACCTTGTTCGTCTAGGTAGAGTTCCATCGCTTCATCAGACTGTATCTTGGACATGGGCGAGGTAGGTGTATCCAAGCGTGCTGGTTGGCGATTTTCGGCGCGGATTAACTCTGCAATCGTGGAGTAACCATCACCTGTGACTGATGCGGGACGGCGTTCAACGGCGGCGACAAATTTACCATCAACACACAACAAGCGAAAGTCTGTTCCCGAAATGCTTTTTTCGACAATTATCCGCGTTGGCTGGTCTTCGGGAATTGCTACTAATGCACTACTATAAGCAGATTTAAGTTCTCTGGAATCTCTTACACCAGCGGTAACGCCAATTCCTTTGTGACCAACTACAGGTTTAACTGCTACTGGGTAACGAATTTCTTTTGCTACCGCTAAGGCTTCCTGTTCGGAAAAAACGATATCACCTTCTGGTATTGGTAAACCCAAGGTTTCCATAAATATTTTGCATTCATCTTTGCGGGTGGTGAAATCTGAATCTATATGACTATCGCAATCAAAGGTTGTGGCTATACCTCGAACTTGCTTTTTACCATAGCCATATTGCATCAGCGCTTCTGACCACAGATAAAAGGTGGGAATACCTTTTTCATAGGCTGTTCGCAATAGGGCGTAAACAGTGGGACCGCCGTAGACAGATTCGCGGAATCGTTTCTGAAGGGTTAGTAGTTCCTCATCTAGGAAGAATTTTTTGTCTTGGTTGATGGCTTCAAACCAATCCCAGACAAGGTAAACTACGGCTCTAGTGGTGCGTTCATGCAAGGATTCAATGCTGATGCGCGCGTAATCTGCATATGGTTTAACATTCCAATGCTTGAGGTGTAAACCCATGTCTAGCTTACCTACTTCTGAGGCAACTCTGGCAAACAGATGGGCATGGGATTCGTAGGTTTGTTCGCGTAGATGGGGATAGCGATCGCCTATGCTTGAAATATAATCTGCAATGGGTAGCGGTTGTCTAGACTCAATCAGCGCAAAGTCAAATACTAGCGCCCCTGTCTCCAAATATGGGTTAGCCCCAACGTAATGCTTGAAATTAAAAATATCGAATAAATCAGTTTTTCTAGCATTAATTCGGACTAATCCGGTGCTTTTTTGTTGAATCATTGCTTATAAACCTTCAGATAAACACCCTGAATTCTGTAATTTAATTTTTCGTTATTTTAGAATAATAGATTGTAGTCGGGTTTAGTTTATAATTTGGCAATTATTTGTTTTTTTTATCTGACGATAAGATCATAACCCGTTAATTATACACCTTATTACTACGCATTTTCAAGCATTGTTAGATCACCATTACGCATAAATTAATCATTAAACGCCGCCCAGCATCAAATATATAACTTTTGAAAGATGAAAACGATGCCCATAATATATATTCTCTGGTAAGACATCTGGTGAACAGCGGTTCCACAACTCGTCACGGATTACGCAAGGGAAATTTGGTTAAATCTCCTCAAGGAATTGGCTATGTGTCAGGAGACACCGAAAAGCAAGTATCTGTCAGCAATGCTAACTGGAAACAGTTAGGACAGATTGCTTCTAGCAAAGTGCAGTTAATTCGTCGTTCCAACGGGTTATATTGTTGCTTAGAAGATTTGTAAAGCCGTCCTTCGCTTTGCTAAAGGACGGGGTTTCAGACCCATTTTTCTGATGAACAGTACACAAGCTGCTCTTAAAGATGAAGTTCGTCAACTTGCTGATGAAGCTTTTCACCGCAAGCTCATTTCTGGTCATGGAGATGGGCCAGATATGAATGAGTATCAAATTGTTTACCAGGGCAAGCCCAGGCATATCCCACTCGAACAAGCTCGGTTTTTTTTAATTAACTTACTTTATAGAAGCCAAGTTTCTTAAAGCTTTTCAATTCCAGGTATAACTTTAAAGAGCCAATTGCCTGTGTCAACTGGTAATCCTACTCAATTTACAATAGCAGAATTAGTCTAAAATTACCCCGTAGTAAATAACAAATAGCGCCTCTAGAGATATCTCTAGAGGCTATTAAATTTTTAGGTATAAGTTAGTAGTCGCTAATTATTTATTTAGCCCCTAATTTTATTGGTGACCTCGTAACCTATCAATCGAATGATTTTATGGGTATAATTGTCATGCTTTATTGATAATTAATTAATTTATATCAGGAGCGGTCATGACGGACAGTACAACTAAACGCCAACTGGTAATTATCGGGGGCGCTGAAGACAGAGATGGAGATTCCCAAATTCTGCGGGAGTTTGTCCGCCGGGCTGGGGGTCTCAAGGCCAAGATTGTGATTATGACAGCTGCGGCAGAACTACCAAGGGATGTGGGGGAAAATTATATCAGAGTGTTTGAGCGTCTAGGAGCAGAAGCAGTTCGCATAATTGACACAGAAACCCGTGATGATGCGTCTTCATCTACAGCTTTAGAAGCGATCGCTCAATCAACTGGTATATTTTTTACAGGGGGAGACCAAGCTCGCATCACCAGCATTCTCAAAGATACTGAAATAGATACAGCAATTCATCAACGGTTCTCTGAAGGTATGGTTGTAGCCGGGACAAGCGCTGGAGCCGCAATGATGCCGGATAAAATGATTGTGGAAGGCGATGCTCAGACTCATCCGCGAATGGAAATTGTGGCTATGGGGCCTGGTCTTGCATTTCTGCCAGGTGTAGTCATTGACCAGCATTTTTCGCAGCGCGGACGCTTGGGACGCTTACTTTCAGCTTTAGTCCAGGAACCTGCCGGATTAGGTTTTGGCATTGATGAGAATACCGCCATGATAGTGACTGATCATCTCATTGAAGTAATTGGAGAAGGTTCAGTCACAATTATTGATGAATCAGAAGCTACGTATAATAATATGGGCGAAATCTTAAAGGATGAACCATTGGCGATTTTTGGAGCGAGACTTCATATTTTGCCAAATGGCTATAAATTTAATCTCAAAACCCGCCAGCCCATATTGAATCAAAACTCTGTGGCAAATGTCTCTATACCAGTTGCTTCCACAAATATCTAACTTTTAATCATCTTTTTCCATATAGCTAAAATACTCATTGCCGAGTCATACCAGCAAATTAAGGGCTGTGATATCATGGGAGACTGCTGCATAAATTTAAAATAAATAGAAAGTGAATCGATTATGGCTCTGACGCAACAGCGCAAACAAGAAATAATGTCGAACTATCAAGTTCACGAAACCGATACTGGTTCTGCCGAAGTTCAAGTGGCCATGCTGAGTGACCGCATTAGTCGCCTCAGCTTACATCTCCAGGCCAATAAAAAAGACCATTCTTCCCGACGGGGATTGTTGAAGATGATTGGTCAGCGGAAGCGTCTTCTCGCCTATATTCAGCAAGGCAGTCGGGAAAAATATCAAGCTTTAATTGCTCGTCTAGGTATTCGTGGATAGGAACTATCGCTTATGTCTGCTGAAGAATCTGAGCGCAGTCGCTTACCTTTTGAACCAAAAACAAAGCGCCAAAAACCCCCCAAAGCTATAAGCAAACCACAAGCACAGCCAAAGGCTAACGTAAAACAGCCTAGTAAGCAGCCACCTTTCAATAAACAAGAGATGGCAATTCCCCAAGTTGTCAGCCAAAGAATGATCCGGCGGGTAGCTGTATTCTGTGGTGTACCAACAGCTTTGGGGATTACAACCCTAGTAGTCAGCTATTTACTGGCTATTTACTCCGAGATTCAACTGCCTCCCATTGCCGTGTTATTGGTGAATATGGGATTGTTTGGGATAGGAGTTGTGGGGATAACTTATGGTGTTCTCTCAGCCTCATGGGATGAAGAAAGAGCCGGAAGCCTATTGGGTTTGGGTGAATTTAGTACCAATTGGGGTCGAATGCTGGAAGTTTGGCGCGAAACTCGGCAAAAAAACGTATGAAGCTTGGCGCTCAGATATCAGAATCACTGCGGTATTAAGTAGATTTTCCAGTTAATGTTGAAGTGGAAATTTTCTAACTTCAACATTACGAATTCAAAATTTATCATGTTTTGATTAAAACTTAATACTCAGCCGTAAAACTACTGAGCGCCCTCTGTTTTGCCATCACTAAATATTTAAACTAAATTTCAATTAAATACAAAGAAGCAAGAGAAGCAAGATAAATTGGCTCCTACTGGTTTGAGGTTTAAGTCAACTAATCAGGTAATTTAAAATGATTGTAGTCATGAAAAGCGGTTCCCCAGAAATGGAAATCAACCGCATTAGCGAAGAACTAATTAGCTGGGGACTAATACCAGAAAAAATCATCGGTCAACACAAGGTGGTAATTGGTTTAGTCGGTGAAACAGCCAGATTAGACCCGTTACAAATTCAGGAAGTCAGCCCCTGGATTGAGCAAGTATTGCGGGTAGAGCTACCATACAAACGAGCCAGCCGTCAGTTTCGTCACGGGGAAGCTTCGGAGGTTGTAGTTAATACTCCCAATGGAGACGTGACATTTGGGGAACACCATCCTTTAGTGGTTGTGGCTGGCCCTTGCTCAGTAGAAAATGAAGAAATGATTGTAGAAACAGCATTGCGCGTTAAAGCCGCAGGCGCTAAGTTTTTACGTGGTGGCGCATACAAACCCCGAACTTCTCCTTATGCCTTCCAAGGTCATGGTGAAAGTGCTTTAGAATTATTGGCAAAGGCGCGGTCAGCGAGCGGTTTGGGGATTATTACAGAAGTAATGGATGCCGCCGAACTGGATATGATCGCTGAGGTGGCTGATGTCATCCAGGTGGGAGCAAGGAATATGCAAAACTTCTCTCTGCTGAAAAAAGTGGGCGCGCAACCAAAACCAATTCTTTTAAAGCGGGGAATGGCAGCTACGATTGAAGATTGGTTGATGGCAGCTGAATATATTTTGGCAGCAGGAAATCCGAATGTAATTTTATGTGAGCGGGGAATTCGGACTTTTGACCGCCAACATACTCGCAATACTTTGGATTTGTCAGTAGTACCAGTATTGCGAAAGCTAACTCATTTGCCAATGATGATTGACCCCAGTCATGGCACAGGCTGGTCGGAATTTGTGCCTTCAATGGCTATGGCCGCGATCGCAGCTGGAACTGATTCTCTGATGATTGAGGTTCACCCCAACCCTGCCAAAGCTTTATCTGATGGGCCGCAATCTCTGACACCAGAACGCTTTGATCACCTAATGCAAGAATTGGGCGTGATTGGTAACGCGGTGGGACGATGGCCGCAACCAGTCGTAGCTGTGACGAATTAGTCATTTTGGCGGCAGGCTACGCCCTCAGCGCAGCTATGCCGCAGACTTGGCATTTAACGCCTTCCACCGCCTGAGCGACTGCGACCGCCTGTAGAGCGACC
Source organism: Nodularia sp. (in: cyanobacteria) (assembly GCA_007692755.1). Lineage (GTDB taxonomy): Bacteria > Cyanobacteriota > Cyanobacteriia > Cyanobacteriales > Nostocaceae > Nodularia. The sequence continues at coordinate 13,856 of REBL01000120.1, forward strand.
AGAACCAAAACCGCTACCACTTCTAGGTCTGGTAGAACCGGAATTGTTAGAAGGTCTCAGGTTACTACCACCGAAACCGGAACCAGTGGGGCGATTACCTGTATTGGTTCTTGGTGTATTGCGTACAGCTGAACTACCAGGAGTTGCTCTTCTAATATTTCCTGTCGTGCGGAAAGTTGTCCGATTGCGTTCAACTGCTGGGGGTGCGTTGTAGCGAGTGCGATAGTTACTAACCGCTTGATTGTAGGTACTACCATAACCACCAACACCACTTAGCACTCCTCCTGATTGATAAGCAGGTGGTACATAGTATTGGGGTCTAAATAATGCATTACCGATGACCTGACCGGCGATATTACCAGCTACAGCCCCGGCAAAAGGGGCCCAAAAGTTACTTTCTCGTCGCACTACGACTGTTTCTTGTCGTCCCGTTTGAGGATTGGTTTGGGTTTCGGTGACGTTGTGGACGTATTCAATTTTAAAGTCTTCTGTCATAAATAAGGCGGGTTGTCCGTTCTCCACCTTCAAATAAGTCTTTTTTCCCTCCTTAATTTCTTCATCGGTTAACCGTGCCATTTGCAAGTTTTCGGTTTTAAAGGTTGGGGGTGTACTGTTGAGTAAAAACAGTGTATACTCGCCATTTCCATCATCAAAACTCGCTTGCTGCACTTGATATTGACCATCACTCAATTTGGTCGCAGTAGAGGTGCGGTTAACATTTCTAGTTTGAGAGGTAGTTTGGTTAGAACTCCCACAGGCAACAGTTGTTAAGCACAAAGTTAGTGCTAAAAAAACAACTGTGAATTTTCGTAATATTGTCATGAGCATTTTACTATTTCCTATTTTTCAGCTTAACAAGCTTCCACTGGGATGGTGATGTAGATACTACCCATTAAGTTACAAAGGAATTAATTCTGGGTAATATTGCAACAGCTGATCATTAGTCAGTTCATCACCTAACTGTGCTGGGGAGAAATGTACCTGAATGGCGCGCAGTTTTTCTTTATAGTGCAGATTGATTAAAGCTTTTAAAGCATCCTTTAATGCAGGAATGTTGGAGAGGTCTGTTTCTAAATCGGGAACTTCGCCTTCATAAGCTGCCGTGAGCATGACAATGACGTTACGGGTTACAGGGAGAGAAAAAGATTCATTTGAACCAGAAGCGAAATTCACATCAAGGTCGGCACCGTAACGTTCGCCAGAGTCGCTAAATAATTCATTGACGTAATCTCCCGCCTCACCTTCATCCCAAAATACCTCACCTTCATTGGAAGCAGAAAGCCAGGATTCATCGTATCGCAATAAGGTTTCGCAAATTTCGACTAATCCTTCGCCTAAATCGTGCAGGTCACCATCAGCCGCGATCGCTTCCCGTGCTGTACTATTTAATACACCCAAAATTGGTGCGACATCAGACCCGGCTAAATGTAAAAATAAGCGACAGACCACATAGCGAGTCCGACCCATCATTTTATTAAACGCTCGCATTTGCTTCCTCCATATCTCTACTATTGACTGATATAGCGAAAACTGTTGATAAAATCCACAACCATATTTAAAGCAGGTGATGTAAATTTAGCAGCTTCGCTAGATATATTAGGTAAAAATATCATATCTGGATCAGAAGAATTAATAAATCGTTTACCAAAGTTAGGGTGATCATACACGATTAAAGTTTGAGCGCTGGAATTGGTCAATATTGTTTGGGTAGGTTTTTTACAGAAATTTAATTTTGCAGCTAATTCCAGATATTTTTTCATTTCCCTAATGATCTGACCCTGACTGATAGCTTGCTGAATGAGCGTACTTAATTGCTTAATTCTATCAGGTGCTTTTAGCCCCAGGTGAAACATATCTTCTTTCGCCAACATTTCCACCATTATATAAATGTTTTTTTGGGTATTAATAGCATCTCGAAATGGCAGAATAGCAATGCAAGCAGTCGGTAATAAGTCCTGGTCATTATCTATTGGAAAAGTCAACACAGTCCGGCGACGACCAATTTCTATATTGGGGGGGTGCTTCAGTCCGCCAAATTTCTGGTAAATTTGGTAATAACAACCAGCCAGAGCAAAATTAGCTTCGGGTTCTAGGGCTGCATCAATAATAATGCGGATTGTGGGTGCGGTTTCATTGAAAAATTCTTGTGCGTCTGACCCAGCAAATTTTTGAATAATAGAGCGATCGCCTTTTGGACTCAAATCAATCCATTCGCAAATTATCCCCTCAGTTATTAGACCAAAACGGGAAGTAGAATAAAGTTTTACCCCCGTTAAAATTGCACTCGTTAAGTCTGCACCGATCCACTCTGTGTTAATTAAAGTTGCCTGACTTAAATTAGCATGAATTAAACTCGCATTGGTTAAATTTGCATTACTTAAGTCTGCACCAATTAAGTTAGCCCCACTCAATTTAGCTCCACTTAAATCAGCCCAACAAAGATTGCTTCCATTTAAATCAGCCCAACGGAGATTTGCGCCACTTAAATCAACACCACTGAGATTAGCATGACTGAGATTAGCTTGTTTGAGTTCAGCATCTCGCATATTCGCACCACTGAGATCAGCACGAGTCAAATCAGTGGCGTTGAGGTTAGCCATTTCCAAGTTAGCTCCCACTAATGAACTATCTTTGAAATTGGTTTCGCTTAAGTTGGCATAACGAAGATTAGCTTGGCGGAGTGTAGCTTCTCGTAAATCGGCACAGTTCAAGTTAGCCTCGAATAAGTCAGCAAGACTGAGGTCAGCGCGAATTAATTCAGCCCGAACGAGGGATGCGCCTCGGAGTTGAGCGCGGCTCAAATCGGCGCGAATCAAATTAGCGACATTCAGACTAGAATTATTGAGGATTACACTTTCAAGATTTGCGCCACTAAGTCGAGCTACATTCAGTTTGACATTACTCAAGTTAGCGCCGCTCAGATTTGCACCACTCAAATTGACTATACTCAAGTCAGCTTCACTGAGATTTATACCACTAAGTTTGACACCACTCAGGTTAGCTTCACAAAGGTCAACACCACTAAAGTTGATGACTCCTGCTGCGTATTGTTCTAACAATTCCTCTACAGTCATGAATGTAATTCCTTAGATACCAACTTGAATAGTTGGTAAAGTATGCAGAAAATACGTAATCAAAATCAAAAATGAAAATTGGTATTTTGGGACTGGGACTGATAGGCGGTTCTTTGGGTTATGATTTGCGATCGCTTGGTCATCATGTTTTAGGAGTCAGTCGTCGAGAGTCTACCTGTTCTAGAGCGATCGCTTTAGGTAGTGTCGATGAAGCATCTGTTGACATGAGCCTGTTAGCAGCCGCAGAGGTTGTTTTTATTTGTACACCTATCGCTCTTATTATTCCCCATTTGCAGCAGCTGATTAATCATTTGCCTGTAACTACGGTAATCACCGATGTGGGTTCAGTAAAAACACCGATAGTCCAGGCGATCGCGCCTCTGTGGGAGAATTTCATTGGTGGTCACCCGATGGCGGGAACAGCAGATAGTGGCATAGAAGCGGCGCAACGGCATTTATTTGTGGATCGACCCTATGTTCTCACACCGGATTCTACAACACCCAAGACAGCGATTTCACTACTAGAAGGAATTGTGCGATCGCTTGGGGCTAAACTTTATTATTGCCAGCCAGAGCAACATGACCGCGCTGTGAGTTTGATTTCCCATTTACCAGTAATGGTCAGCTCGTCCTTAATTGCTACTTGCATGGGTGAAGCTGATTCCCAAGTGTTGCAATTAGCCCAAAATCTCGCTAGTTCAGGTTTTCGAGATACCAGCCGTGTCGGTGGTGGTAATCCCGAATTAGGAGTAATGATGGCACAGTATAACCGTCCAGCATTGCTGAGTTCATTACAACAGTATCGCCAAAACCTTGATGAATTAACTCACTTAATCGAGCAAGAAGATTGGGCAGCTTTAGAATTAAAATTGCAGTCAACCGGGAAAGCACGACCAAAATTTGTGGAATAAAAAAAAGGATAGCGATCGCCTTGATCCTATCCCTAAACACAACCTACTTTTTGCTAAAAACTACAACCCACTAAAATCAAATACATAGTTGGAGTTAGAATAACCTTCTTTACTAGTGCTACTTGATATTAAATCAGGATGATTCAATAGACTTCTGACATCATCACCAATTCCGGAAGTACCACTCCCCAGAGATGTCAGTTCGTCAAGAATATCGAAAGACCAGTCTTCATTACCAATATATGCTCTGCCATCATCACTAGTCTGAATATTATTGCCCAGTAAACCACCATCATTAATATTAGAAGTATTGGCATTACCCAGAATATTATTGCCATCACCACTGACTATGTTGCTATTACCGTTGGTAGTATTGTGATCGCCACTAGATATGTTGCCATTACCATTAGTACTATTGTGATCACCTAACTGCCAGTTGCCATTACCATCACTGCTGTTATTACTACCAAATTCCCAGTTACCATTACCATCGGTAGTATTTTGCTCACCAAAACTCCAGTTGCCATTACCATCGGTAGTATTGTTATTACCAAAATACCAATTGCCATTGCCATCGGCAGTATTATTGCTTCCGTAAAACCAGTTACCATTGCCATTACCAGTATTACCCTCAACACTAGCATCAGGTTCACCAGATTCTAAATCTTTGAGGTCGGATATCCAATCATCACTATTATACGGAACAGATAAACCTTCCGGAGCGTCTGGTAGGAAGCTCTCATTTCCCGGATTTCCCGCAAGGTCGTTACCACCACCGAAGCCATTGCCATTTCCATTACCTGTGTTAGCAATCTCACTTGTTGAGGAGGCTGGAGTGCTACCAATTGGCAAGTTTTCGGGAGGGTTATTTCCACCGCCAAAGACGTTGCTACCGCTATCAGATGAGTCACTATCAAGGCTGATAATATCAAGTAATTGACCGAAAGGATTATTACTATCAACGCTACCATCGCCACCACCAAAGGGACTACCTCCGCTACCGTCGCCGCCACCAAAGGGACTACCTCCACTACTGTCACCACCACCAAAGAGATTTCCGCCACTAGTGTCGCCGGAGCCAGTATCATCCGGAATAGTATCGGGAATATAACCATCAGGGGGGTTCCCACTAGCGAAGGCATCCGCCACACTTAAATCGGCACCCTCATCAGATATCCATTGACCATCTGTATAGTACCAATTGCCATTACCTTGGATATTGTTTTCAGCCATGAGAATTATTCCTTACAATTGCTTAAATAAATTGATCAGCTAAGTTGGTTTACTTGTATCGATAGCAGCAGAATAAACTGAAGGCAGTTTTATCTGTTGACTTATGAAAAAGCATCAAAAAACAACAGTTCAGTTTAGTGGTCAGAGTTGAGTTACTTACAGCCCATTTATTTTTTGTGAGGTACATCAGTAGCGGGCAAGACTTGTACTGAGCTTGTCGAAGTATGCCCGCACCAAAAGAATTTTATGATTAATGTTTGTGCTTCATTTACTTGCAAACGGCTGTATATTCAGAAATATCATTTGAATATACTCTCCAGCACAATATTAAGATATCTAACAAAAAGTTTAAATGAATAAATTTTTGATTTATTGCTAATATTTTTGATTCAATTCAATTAGGAATAAAGTATACCTATGCGGCATGGTTGTAAATGAATAAATGACTGTCAAAAGAAAATTTTTATTCTTCCATTACTCATAACATTTACTATTTTTCAATTAATACCAATTTTGTATGAAGATGCACAGAATTAAAAGAAATGAACCGCCAAGCACGCCAAGCACGCCAAGAATTTCAGGTAAGTCATTTAGTGCAGCTTCAGATTAGTTTGGTATAAACCTGTAAAAAAAATAGTGGATTTTTTAAAACTATATTAAAAAACAATTTTCCACAATATAAAACAAAAATGTAAGCACATTACATTTTTGTATCTTACTATGGCTATAAATTTTATGATTTCAGGAATGTAGTTTATATGCTAATAACCCTGAATTAATTGAAATTGATAACAGGGTAGAAAAATTTTAGTATAATAAAACTTGACTTAAAATTTTTCAGAGCTTATACTCGGCTTTGGCTTGGTAACTAAAGTATTGATTATACAAGTCTGTCAATTCAATTCATAACTTGTTGCAAATTTCGTAAGGAGAGGGCTTTCATGGAGGCTTCTGGTAGTAGTAGCTATCAAACTACTCAAACTACTATTGAGAAAAGCATAGTGTCTGATGAAGACCCTGACCCTGATTTACGCTTGATTTGGTTGGCTATCGCAGCTTTGATGAATCCGCCCTCATAGGCTCTTCAGTTAAGCCTTCGGTTCATCTCTGTGTCGTCACTGGGCAAGGCGATTGTAAGGATTAGGAGATGAACAAAAAAAAGTTTGTTTTCATCAAAATAGATGCTAGTTATCTCTCAACTTTCTATAACTCCTGAGAGATAATTTTGAGGATTTGGTCATTATGGATATACTCTTTTTCTCATTACACATAATAATCAGTAAATACTGAAGCTTGTTCACCTTTCAATCTCATATGATGTCTAATCAGCAGTACCGAATTTTGCTGAATTCCATTTCTATGATTCACGCAGTGAGATATTTTTGTGATTGCGTTTAATGCAATATTCCTGTGCAAGGATATTCTTTTTGGTTGCCTGGTGAATAATAGTCGGAAACCTGAGATTTTATATAAATAAAAGCAACTGGTTGTGTAATGATTTGCTGCAAAAATGATTGAATACGTAACTTAAAGAATGTGATTTGCATAGATATATATGACAAATTACAGGAAAGAAAATTAGAGTTTTAATTAATTAATGGAGGTGAAAATGACTAGGATTTTTACCAAAGGGTTTTCCTATCGTCACCATCAAGTCGATGAAATACGTTTATCGATGCGGGTTGTAGAAGAAGCAGGTAGCAGTGTCAAGCAGGTATTACGGGTTTTAAGTAGTAACAGAAAGGGCTTGACAGAAGATGATGCACAATCACGGTTAAAAAAATACGGTAAGAATGTTGTTAGTCACGAAAAACCCCTGATTTGGTATTATCAACTATTCCAAGCCTTCAATAACCCCTTTATTTATATTCTGCTAGGGTTAGCAATTGTTTCCTTTTTCACCGAAGAGATGGAAGCAACAATTATTCTTACCGTGATGATCGTCGTCAGTGGCGTACTGCGGTTTGTGCAAGAATATCGTTCCACACAAGCGGCGGAAAGACTCAAAGCAATGGTTAGCACCACAGCTACAGTCATGCGACGCGATCGCCTGGATTTACCAGGTAAGCGGCGAGAACTTCCCATTGAAGAATTAGTACCAGGAGATATTATTTACTTAACAGCAGGGGATATGATCCCGGCTGACGTAAGGCTGGTTTCCTCAAAAGATTTATTTGTCAGTCAAGCAGTCCTGACTGGTGAATCCTTACCCATTGAGAAATATGACACCCTGGGCAGTATTGTCGAAAAAAACGCAAATGTTATAGTCCATGACCAAGTGAGTTTTCTGGACACCCCGACAATCTGCTTTATGGGGACAAATATTATCAGTGGGATAGCCGTAGCTATAGTTGTGGCTACTGGCGATCGCACTTATTTTGGTTCCTTAGCTAAACATATCGTTGGCAAACAAACAATCACCAGTTTTGATCAAGGAATCAATGGCGTTACTTGGCTACTGATTTCCTTTATGGCAGTCATGGTGCCAATAGTATTCTTAATTAACGGTATTGCTAAAGGTAATTGGGTTGATGCCTTCTTCTTTGCAATTTCTGTCGCCGTTGGTTTAACCCCAGAAATGTTACCAATGATAGTCACTGCTAACTTAGCACGGGGAGCAGTAGTCATGTCAAAGCAAAAGGTAATCATTAAACATCTGAATGCGATCCAAAGCTTTGGGGCAATGGATGTACTATGTACCGATAAAACAGGTACACTTACCCAAGACAAAATTATTTTAGAACGGCATTTAGATATTCAGGGTGATCCCGATGAAACAGCCCTCAAATATGGCTACCTCAACAGCTACTACCAAACCGGCTTAAAAAACCTTCTAGATGTAGCAGTCCTAGAAAACGTTGAACTCAACTCCCAGTTCAGACCAGCCGCAGATTATCGCAAAGTTGATGAAATTCCCTTTGACTTTATCCGTCGTCGAATGTCTGTTGTCGTCGAAGAACAGGGATCTACAACTCCACAAACGCATACTTTAATTTGTAAAGGTGCAGTTGAAGAAATCTTTGATATCTGTTCTCATGCCAAATATCTCGATAAAATCATCCCTATTGATGAATTTGTGCGGAAAAATGGGATGGGTGTTAACCATATTCTCAATCAAGAAGGGTTTCGTGTCATTGCTGTAGCTTATAAAGAAATACCCATTCCCCAAGACAATATCCCCAATTACAGTGCTAAAGATGAGTGTAACTTAACTCTCGTGGGTTATCTGGCTTTCCTCGACCCACCTAAAGATAGTGCATCCGCAGCGATTAAAGCTTTACAAGAGCATGGAGTTACAGTCAAAATCATTACAGGTGACAACGATGTTGTTACCCGCAAAATTTGCCGAGAAGTTGATTTACACGTTCATCACATTCTCTTAGGTAGTGAACTAGAAGAATTAAGCGATGAACAACTAGCAGACCTTGTGGAAACCACCACAGTTTTTGCCAAAATGTCTCCTTTACAAAAAGCCAGAATTATCCGAATTTTGCGCCAAAAAGGGCATACCGTAGGTTACATGGGTGATGGAATTAACGATGCAGCCGCCCTCAGAGATGCCGATGTGGGGATTTCTGTGGATACGGCTGTCGATATAGCCAAGGAATCCGCAGACATAATTCTTTTAGAGAAAAATCTCATGGTATTAGAACAGGGTGTAATCGAAGGTCGCCGTACCTTTGGTAACATTCTCAAATATTTAAATATGACTGCTAGTTCCAACTTTGGTAATGTCTTCAGTGTTATGGGTGCAAGTGCTTTTCTACCCTTCTTACCAATGCAGCCCATTCAACTTTTAATTCAAAATCTGCTCTACGACATTTCCCAAATTACCATTCCTTTCGACAATGTAGATCCAGAATTCCTCAAAAAACCCCAAAAATGGAAAGTCCCGCATATTGGGCGCTTCATGATTTTTATTGGCCCTGTCAGTTCTATCTTTGACTTTGCCACTTATACCTTAATGTGGTTTGTCTTTGATGCCAACACAACAGCCTCATCAGACATCCAACTTTTCAATTCTGGTTGGTTTATTGAAGGTTTAATTTCCCAAACCTTAATTATCCACATGATTCGCACTGCTAGATGGCCTTTCTTCCAAAGCACAGCAGCTTTGCCTGTCATACTTTTAACAGTGATCATTATGGCTATGGGAATTTTTATCCCCTTTACACCACTAGGAACGGCTTTAGGTATGGTTCCCCTACCAATGAGCTATTTTCCCTGGTTGGTTGCTATTTTAACTTGCTACTGCTTGCTGACACAGTTGATCAAACTTTGGTACATCCGCAAATTTAAAATGTGGCTATAAGGACTCAAAATTAAATCAGCATTTCTTTTGCTACCAATTGACTGCAAAACATTTTTTGTGTTATCTTGGTATTTGGTAAAGTATTAAATAAACAAATAACGAAGTCAGAAGACTGCGTTTGTATATTACAGAGGAGAAAGTTGCGATGGAAGGCTCTGGCAGTAGGAACAGCCAAGTCACTTACGGCATAGTCAGCATCTTAGGGGAATCTCAAGAAGAAGACCCTGGTGGTATATTGCTGGCGGTATCTCAAGAGAATTGGACTCTAGCCTAGAGCTTATTTGTTCATCTTTGAGTAACCGCCAGCGCTACAGGTAGTTACTCACAAACTAGGAGATGAACAATGAAACATTTAATTTTTAGTTAATAGCCCAATCATGTAATTTCTTTGCTGATCGCAAAAGCCAGAAGTTACAGAACTTTTTATATTGGGTATGAAGTTTACAGATTTACTCGACAACCCAATATTAGTATTACTTGCTTAATAGTTAGTTAAGCTGAGTAAAATTCATGTGACTGGAAATCCTGATTAACTTCCCAGTTTAGCTACTTTTCCATTTACCTACAATAAATGTCTTACTAGGTAGGACATTCATCTGTTTTTCAGTTTTCAGAACTGATATTTTTAGCCCTCAAGGGTAGTCCCTACCCTACAGACAAATATTCTGTAGGTGTCTATTTCTGCATAGCAAATTTCTTGAAACTGCCTAACGAAAAAAAAGAGGTCAGAATTATGCGTCTAATTGAAATAATGATAAAAACAGTGGTAGAAACAGTGGTGAAAATTGCTGTTCAAACTTTCATTGAAACAGTGGTTGAGTCTGTTATTACTGCATTTCAAACTACAGTTAAGAATCAGAACAAAAAGATGAAAGTGTCTGCTGCATTTTAAGTAATGCTATGGCAAACAATGGGTAATCTGAACACATTAAATTTATAGCTAATAGGATTATCCATGCTAATTTTTACGCGTCAATTTTACTGGGGATAGTCTCATTTTTGGAAAACGCCTGATGCAACCTCACTCCAACCTTCTTCTTATGAAGGCTACCGTGTACACACAAGTCGGGAATTGTTTTTTTCTGCCATAACACCCCACCCCTAGCCCCTCCCCGCAAGCGAGGAGGGGAACTGGATATCCGGTTAAATCTTATTTTTAGGGACGGAAATCCTTTCAGTGTCAGGATGTGTATACACCGTAGCCTGATGAAGGAGAGGGAGCAAGAATATTTTTTCCTTGCTTTACTAGGGGGAATTTAGGATACATTTACAAAACTAAGATCCTCCGGTTTTACTGTTGCTTCTC
>REBL01000049.1 GCA_007692755.1 Nodularia sp. (in: cyanobacteria)
GCAAAAATAGATTCTACTTGGATATCAGTATGAGTCTGATTAAATTTATCTACTAATTTTTGGAATACATCTCGATTAGCTGGGGGATTAATTCCTTGCCATAATGTTAAACGAATTACGCCATCGTCTCGCTGTGCTGAAGCTTGACAACCAGATAAAATGATTAGACATGAACTCAGAACAATTCCTAAAGCTAATAGCTTTCCAGCAGAAGAGATGAACTGGCGAAAAAAATTAATGATTGGGTTTAGTAAGATGTTGCTTTTCATGCCAACTAGTTAACTGGATGAGGAAATTTTTTCTAAAACGCTCTTAGTAATACTCGTTTCGGCTCTGGTGTAAATATAAGTTTCTGGTTCCCTGACTTTTTGCGTTTGGCAAATTTTTTCCGCCCGTTTCCAAAAGTCTGTATCTTCCCCATAAGGAATATTATCAAATCCCTTTAATTGAAAAAATACGTGCCGCTTACCAAAAAATGTCGGGCCTAAAACACATTCGCGCAAATTAATTGTTTTTTCAGGTTGAAAATAATCTGCTACAAAAATCTCTTCTTCAGCAGCAAATCCACCTTCTATCAAATCAATTTCTGGATTAGCTCTCATATATTCTAGACGCGAATCTAGATGATTAGGTTTGTAAGCATCATCACTATCTATAAATGTAATGTAGTTCCCAAAAGATGCCTGAATTCCCGCATTTTTAGCATATCCTAATTTGCGATTTTGATGTTTCAAATAACGGATATTGGGGATTCTTTGCAGATAGGAATCAACAAGTGCAAAAGTATCGTCTTGACTACCATCGTCTACTACAACAAGTTCCCAATCCTTAAAAGTTTGATTAATCACACTATCGATACAGTTTTTCAGGTGATTTACCCGGTTGTAAGTGCATAAGATAACTGTTATTTCTGGGTTTATATCAAAGGTTATGCTGCTCATCATCAGTCACTCAAAAACAACTAGTACAAATCGGCGTAAATAAGCAAATCATTCAAAATCAATGAAAAGTCTATAAAATAAACTTTTGACTTTTGACTTTCGGTATTAGTACCGCATCAACTGATGTATCCCTTGAGAGGATATAGCCATTATTTTTCCGCTACAATACAAATGGCAACTGGGTAATCTGGATGAAAATTATCTAGTTCCTCAGCAGTCAGTTCTTCTGCTGCTATACCATGATAACTAGCTATGACACTTGTGGGATTACCATAAACATACAATTGCTGCTGGGAGAAATTTTTAAACATCCAGGATACACCATCTGCTAAAAATCGCCAGTAATCACCAGGGGTAGTATGAACTCTGATCGCACTTGGGACTGTGGCAATACATTTACCACCAGGTTTTAGCCAAGTATAGATGTTCTCGACTGCTATCCAGGGAGCATAACAATGTTCTAGAACGTTAACAATAATAATCGAATCAAAAGATTCAGGTTCTATAATTGATACTTCATGAACATCTCCAACTATATCAACTGATGAACCTGGTTCTATGTTCAGGATTTTATATGATTTACTGGAATCAATTTGATAAAAATCTTTATCTTTGGGAGTGCCTCCGACTTCCAGAATATTCCCAACTACTTGACTGCGATTTTCTTGAATAAATTTATTAATATAGTATCTATCTATGGGAGTGCCTCTGGTCAATCCAAATGCTTGACAAATGGGAAATTGCTTTTTTAAATCCCCCCATTCTAAAGTTCCTTTAGGAGGTGATAACAAACCGATATTTTCTAGAGATTCTACTAATTGAGTAAAATCTTCTATGTTTTGAATATCTGCTAAATCATCCTTTAATTGACATTGACAAAATAGTTGCAAAAGAACTTTATATGTTTCTTGGCTTAATCCGCCAAGCTCAAACTGCATTTCTTTTTCAATAAAGCTCCGAAAGCCTTTCCCAAAGATTGTCACACTACTATCGGCTATAAATACAATGGCATCTTCGTTTAAGTTTTCATACTTGCCTAGTTCATCAATGATATTCTTGGGGATGGCAGCTAATTTAATTTCTTGAAATATTTGGTATGCTTTCGCTAAAGAATGCTCATGTACAAATATTTCTAGGGCAATCAACCATGATTTTGTAGGGATAATTTCTGCGGATTTTTTACTCCAAGCAAAAATTGCATATAGGGCGGAGTTTTCGCATTTTAAGAATGCGTTACTTACATATTTTTTTTCAGGCATTAATTCATTACCGAATAAATTAGCTATCATCTGGATTTTATGGCTACAGAAACAAGGATTGCCGAGGCTGGCTAGTTATATACGTTTTTATATAAAAACGGTATCAATAACATAATATGCTAAAAAGTGACTAAATAACCAACCGAAGAACTATGTAATGGCTTTGGCATAGTATTATGATAAGTAAATTCAAGACTAAATTTTGGGGAATCACAGATGCAGACATTACCTAAGCCAGCTTTTTTAAGCCGTTTTTGGCAAGATTCATTTAATTTAAAGCAACATATACAGGAATTTTTGCAAATAGATTCTGAGACTCTAGAGATGAAGTTAAAGGCTGGTCAGCAAGAGATGGCTGATTTAGGTCACAAAGATTTTGATTGGGAAAAAGCAACGAATTTTTATAGTGAAAAAGTCAAAGAGCTTTATCTATTTGAACTGGGTGCATGGCATCTCGCCAGTTATGAATATATTGGTAATACCTTGTTGTTAGTTGCAGACCAAGCTCAAGGTCGAGTATTAGATTTTGGTGGAGGGATTGGAACTCATACGATTGGCGCGGCTCTTTCTCCTCAAGTAGATAAAGTATTTTACTGTGATATTAATCCCATTAATATTAATTTTGTGCAACATCGTGTTGAGCAGTTGGGGCTGAATGAAAAAGTTATTTTTTGTTCGGAAATACCACCAGAAGAGAAATTTGAAACAATAATTTCTTTTGATGTTTTAGAACATTTGCCAGACCCCAGTCAGCAGTTACTAGATTTCTATCAAGCTCTGACACCAGAAGGAAGAATAATTCTCAACTGGTGTTTTTTTAAAGGTTTTAATCAAGAACACCCCTTTCACTTAGATGACCCTCAAGCTATAGAAAACTACTTCCGAACTCTTCAAAGTAACTTTTTAGAAGTTTTTCATCCCTATCATATTACTGCTCGTTCCTACCGTAAAGAATTGTAACACTAAGTAGCGGGTACGGTTATCGCGATCGCACCTTGCTATAAAACCGAACCCGCTCAATTACCAGTTGGTTTAGTGTGTTATGTAGGAAGCTTGAGATTGAGCTTCATTTAAATCAAAGATTGATTGAGGAAAAATACTGGTTGTCTGCAAGCGAGGAAGCTTGACATTAAACCGCCTAAGTCTAAATTAGCTCAAATACCCCATTCCCAATACCCAGTGTTTTTTCCTCAACTTCACAATTGCTGAAACTGAAGCTAGAGAGGAAGATTATATGCCGAAAGTCATAGGAATTGATTTAGGAACAACAAACTCTTGCGCTGCTGTCATGGAAGGAGGAAAACCCTTAGTTATTGCTAACGCTGAAGGACAACGCGTCACTCCTTCTGTGGTGGCTCATACTAAGTCTGGGGAACGCTTGGTGGGTCAAATAGCGAGACGACAAGCAGTGATGAACCCGGAAAATACTTTTTATTCGGTAAAACGCTTCATTGGGCGCAAACATGAGGAAATTACCCATGAAGCGACCGAGGTAACTTACAAAGTTGTGCGCGATAGTAACGGTAACGTTAAACTCGACTGTCCCGCAGCTGGTAAGCAATTTGCACCCGAAGAAGTTTCCGCCCAAGTTCTGCGGAAGTTAGTAGACGATAGCAGCAAATATCTGGGAGACAAAGTTACTCAAGCTGTAATTACGGTTCCGGCTTATTTCAATGACTCCCAACGCCAAGCGACTAAAGACGCGGGTAAAATTGCCGGTTTAGAAGTTCTCCGCATTATTAATGAACCGACAGCAGCAGCGCTGGCTTATGGTTTAGATAAGAAGAGCAACGAAACTATCTTGGTCTTTGACCTTGGTGGTGGGACTTTTGACGTTTCCATTTTGGAAGTAGGAGAAGGTGTATTTGAAGTTAAATCCACCAGTGGCGACACCCATTTAGGTGGTGACGACTTTGATAAAAAGATTGTCGATTGGTTGGCTGCTGAGTTTCTACGTAATCAAGGCGTTGACCTGCGTAAAGATAAGCAAGCTTTACAAAGACTAACTGAAGCCGCAGAAAAAGCCAAAATTGAACTTTCCAGCGCGACTCAAACCAATATTAACCTCCCCTTTATTACCGCTACTCAGACCGGGCCGCAACATTTGGATATGACGTTGACTAGGGCTAAGTTTGAGGAAATGACGGCGGATCTTTTAGATCGTTGTCGAAAACCAGTACAGCAAGCGTTGCAAGATGCCAAACTGAGTAATGCGGAAATTGATGAAGTTGTCTTAGTAGGTGGTTCGACTCGGATTCCGGCTGTGCAAGAATTGGTGCGGCGAATTATTGGCAAAGATCCTTGTCAAGGTGTGAATCCTGATGAAGTGGTGGCTATTGGTGCTGCTATTCAAGCGGGTGTTTTAGCTGGTGAGGTAAAAGATATCCTGCTGTTAGATGTCACTCCCTTGTCTTTGGGTGTGGAAACTCTCGGCGGTGTGATGACCAAGATTATTGACCGCAACACCACTATCCCGGTGAAAAAGTCGGAAATCTTCTCGACTGCGGCTGATGGTCAAACAAATGTAGAAGTTCACGCTCTCCAAGGTGAGAGGGAATTCGCTAAAGATAACAAGAGTTTGGGGACTTTCCGCTTGGATGGGATTCCGCCAGCACCTAGAGGTTTACCACAAATTGAGGTGACTTTTGATATTGATGCTAACGGTATTCTTTCGGTGACTGCACAAGATAAGGCTACAGGTAAACAGCAGTCGATTTCCATTACTGGTGCTTCCACTCTCGATAAAGGAAGTGTGGAAAACATGGTGCGGGATGCAGAAGCCCACGCGGAGGAAGACCGCAAACGCCGTGAACAAATTGATACGAAGAATATGGCAGATTCTTTGGCTTATCAAGCCGAGAAGCAACTCCAAGATTTGGGTGATCAGGTGAGTGCTGACGATCGCAGTCGAGTTGAAGGGTTGGTACAGAATTTACGGGAGGCGATTAATCAAGAAAGCTTTGATCGGATGAAGTCTCTGACTAATGAGTTACAGCAAGCTTTGATGCAAGTTGGTAGTGCTGTTTACGCTCAAGCTGCTGGAGGTGATGGTAAGGCGGCTGGCGAAAGCCCCGGCGGTGAAAATGTGATTGATGCCGATTTTGTGGAAAGTAAATAAAAGAACCCCACCCCTAACCCCTCCCCGCCAGCGAGGAGGGGAATTATAGGAAAAGTCAAAAGCTTGCTGTGATTGGGTTTAGGAATTTTCTCATGTTCTAAACGCCTTGGGGGGTGGTTTTGAAGAGGCTGTTCTAGACTAAACGGTTTAGTTTTGTTGGTTGCAGGATTGGAGTGGCGCTTTTACTTACATACGTAATATAATAATCATATCATAATATATTGAGTTAATCACAAATAAGTTTCTACTTTGGTTGTCTGGAAATGGCGAGATATTTTTCTGACGGAAATTATGGGACTAATATTAAACTATTATTAAATAATATGAAGTAAGAATAATTGAACGCAAATGGACGCAGATTAACACAGATAAATATGGATGAATCAAGCAATTTTAGGATTATATGCCGTTCTACATAAAATTGGTATACTTTGGGTTTCGCTAATTTAACTATTAATTATGCCTTGGTCTGTTAGCATCTCCCAATTGTTAGAAGTTCTGTGCGCGAAATCTGTTAATTTATCTGAAACTGCTTTAACACAAGTCAGCAGCACTATCCAAACAGATACCCGGATGATCAAACCTGGGGAAGTTTTTTTGGCTTTACGAGGCGAAAATTTTGATGGTCACGATTTCGTTTCCCATGCGATCGCGCGAGGTGCAATAGCCGCGATTGTGGATGGTGATTATGACAATCCGGGTTTACCTGTATTGCAAGTCAGCAACACTTTAGCAGCATATCAACAACTGGGTAGATGGTGGCGCGATCGCTTGAATATTCCGGTGATTGGGGTAACTGGTTCTGTGGGTAAAACCACAACCAAGGAAATCATCGCCGCAGTTTTGGCAACCAAAGGACGAGTTCACAAGACTTATGGGAATTTTAATAACGAAATCGGCGTTCCCAAAACTCT
>REBL01000152.1 GCA_007692755.1 Nodularia sp. (in: cyanobacteria)
CCTCTTTCTTGACGATGACCAATAGGAGAACAGAAAATTGTCGGTGCATTCCACTGTTTAATGGTCAGCAAAGTAATCTCTATTTCAAAGTTAATAAATTCCTCAACAATTACCCTTTGACTATCACCTCTAGAGTTAGCGATCGCATAATTCCAAGCTTCCTCAACTTCACCCTGAACTTGGATAACAGATTGACCTTTACCAGAAGATGACATCACAGGTTTTACAACATTGGGGAAACCAATTTGATCAGAAACAGCAATCAATTCTTCTAGAGTAGAAGCATAACCATATTTAGCAGTTCTAATCCCTAACTCTTGATGTGCTAATTCCCTGATTCTATCACGATTCATTGTATAGTTAGTTGCCGCCGCCGTGGGGATCACTGTAATCCCGCGTTGTTCAAATTCCAGTAACTTTTCCGTTCTAATCGCTTCAATTTCTGGTATGATGAAATTAGGCTCATGCTTATTCACAATAGCTTCTAATTCATCAGCACTCAGCATAGAAATCACTTCAGAACAATCAGCAACCTGCATAGCTGGAGCATTGGCATAGCGGTCAACGGCAATTACATAATTTCCCAGACGTTGAGCAGCAATCACAAATTCTTTGCCAAGTTCACCTGAACCCAACAACATTAATTTCTGAGGTAGATTGATGGAATTTTTCATGAATTTATCCCAATTATTTTTAGATGTTTATTGTAATAAAAAACTTGGCAATTTTGTCAAAAATTATTCAGTGGAGTTGATAAACCATCAATACTGACTAAGTTTTTTTGCTGTTGATATTCTTGGATTCCCTGTTCACCTTTTTTACTTGCCCAGTTAACTAAAGACTGCCTCTGACCTTGATATTCATAAAGTGGTACACCCAAACCACAGGAAGTTTGCACCCGCTCAATATCAGCTACAATAATTTGGCGAGTTCCTGGTATCTGCGGAAATAAAGAGTACAAACTCTTCCAGTCTGGGGAATTGGGCAAAATTGTGTATCCCTGACCGTAGAGACGCAGAATACGCGGCGGTTCCTCAAAGGCGCAAAACATGAAAGTAATTCGCCCATTTTCTTGCAAGTGGGCGGAAACTTCGTTACCACTACCGGTAAGATCCAGATAAGCTACTTGATGAGCAGAAAGGATGCAAAAACATTCCAACCCCTTCGGAGACAGATTAATGTGACCTGTAGCACTCAAAGGAGCAGAACCAACAAAAAAAATGTGTTGGCTAACAATAAAATTTTGCAGTTCTTCAGTAATACAGTCAAAAACTTTAGCCATAAACTGTCTAAATAATTTGGCACATATGTTGTGTTCTCAGCCTATTTCTTAACTGACAATCAAGCAATACTAGAAAGTAAAAATCTCTCTCCTCTGCGCCTGGTGCGTCTGATGTGTGAATTTTCCCCTATGTCCTCACCCTTTATTCCGCCTGCAACTCAGGAAATAGAAAACGAGATTTTCCGCCGCGCTGGAGTGGAATTGTCTGTGCTGCGTCTCGATACTATGCACCCATTGGTTAACGGTAACAAATGGTTCAAGTTGAAATATAACCTTTTGGAAGCCAAGCAGCAAAATTTGACAACTCTGCTGACCTTTGGGGGTGCTTATTCTAACCACATCTTTGCTACAGCTGCCGCCGGGAATCTCTTCGGTTTTCGCACTATCGGCGTGATTCGTGGAGAAGAAAGATTACCACTCAACCCGACGCTGGATTTTGCCAAACAGCAAGGTATGCAGCTTGTCTACCTCAATCGTGAGGCTTACCGCCAAAAGCACACAAGAGAATTACAAGAAGACTTAAGACAACGTTTTGGTGACGTGTTCATTATTCCTGAAGGTGGTAGCAATTTGAACGGCGTGCGCGGCTGTACAGAAATAGTTAGCGATACAGGGAAATTTGATACAATCTGTTTGGCTTGTGGTACAGGGACTACACTTGCTGGTATTGCACTTTCGCTAAATCAAAACAAACGAGTGATTGGTTTTCCCGTGCTAAAAAAGGGGGAATTTATCGCCCAGGAAATAGACAATTTGCTGAAAAATTATCTAGACTCTGAGCTACCAGCACCAACTCATTCTCCAGCACCTTGGGAATTAATCTGTGATTATCACTTTGGTGGTTATGCAAAGGTGAATGATCAACTGCTCATGTTCAGCAAGCAATTTGAACAGCAAAACAGTCTGCTTCTTGATTACGTATATACCGCAAAAATGTTTTATGGAGTTATAGATTTGTTACATTTGGGATTTTTTCAAAAAGGCGATCGCTTGTTACTAATACACACAGGAGGGTTGCAAGGTAATATCGGCATGGAAAAGCGACTGTAAAGAGCCGCACCCAATTGATATCTCAACTACTCTCTGCCGCTGAGTTCCTGACCTAGCATCTTGCATCTGCTAGAAAAGATTAGGGTCGCAGTGCAAAACTTAGTAAATAATACTCTTGTTAGAGTGTATTTTTTATCATAAGCTAGTAGCCTCAGATAGGAGTTACAGTTTATTTTTAGGAAAAATACGCATTCACTGATGTTTTATTCTCGAATTTAGGGAATAAGTTTTATCGAATTGATACTAAAAACTCATCGATTTTACACTAGCAATACAGATAACAAGCCAGCTAAAAGCTAATATTAGATATCTCGACAATTGTTACATACAGCAAATTTAATCTGAGAGAGGTATACAAGGGCGGGCAGGACTTAGCTTGCTGCCCACAAGATTTATCATATTAAGATGTGTACTTCATTTATTTGCAAAGTGATGTAACTCTTGTTTTCTCCGGTGCATTTACTAATACATTTTTCTGGATACTCATGAATGACTCCCAACATGAAAAATTCACAGTACTTTCATCCAAACTTTGAGCAATTTTTTCAGAGAATATCCCCGGAAGTAAAAAAAACCTTCACTCAGGAGCAATTACAAGCTATCAAAATGGCTTGTGAATCTAGTAATCAGAATCATCCTGGTTTAAACATACGACTTTCGTTAAAGGTTTTCCGGTCAAAGTTTTATATAGTTTTACTAGCAGGTAAAGAACGTCGTTCAAAACAGCGCTTGCAGGACAAAAATACTGTATATCCTTTGCGTAACCCTGTTAACGTCTTATTTTTATTAGGACTTTTCATTATATTCATAATTTCTAGCTTTGCTATCTTAAGCTTAGTATTTCCCTCAATTTCTTTTATGCCCACCTCACCCCATCCTACGTCAATTCCTTGGATTAATAATAAATTTGACTGCGAACGTACTTATCGAATTTGGAATGATGACAAATGTTGGGATTCAGAACATAGTCCTACGTTCTAATAGGGTCTAAATGTATCAATCTAAATAATTGCCTTAGCCTTTCACTACAGTTATTCACATTTCCCCTATGCGAACTTTAACTCGATCTGAGTACAAAATAAAAGCTCAACCGAAATTGCGTCAAATTTTTGCCTATGATGATGCTTTTACTCAACCGTTTGCGCTGGATATTCCAGAAAAACTGATTATTGCGAAGAAGGAAGGGCATAAAATTTTTGATATAGTTCCAACGAAGGAATTATCTTATTGACTACATTCAAGTCATATACTCTATCTGCTAGAGTTGCATTTTGTTGATATCTACAATTAGAATATGCTTTAGAAGCAGGATACCAAAGGCTAATTACTACCAACTGCGAAGCATACCATTAGATTTAAAAGCTATTAAATTATCAGCCACTGCACCATAATTTGCACTACTCCAACGGCAATTTCTACGAGCAGCCAGCCAATGACACAAATTAAAATTGCCCACCTGAGTTTGATGTTTAGCCCTTGGTTGACAGCGACAATTGTGGCTAATAAGCTCCAAGTAGCTAGTACAATTTCAATCGGTCTTCCCAAAAGCGGCACAACTGTCAAAAAGTTGAAAATTTGGGGAGCATGAGCAAAACCAATGGGACTGAGTAATTCCCTATAAGTAGGAAGAGGTAATCGCCACCATTTACCCATCTTCCAGATGGTATATGTCCAAAAGTAATAACCAACCACCACCATCAGACCATTGATTACAAAAATCAGCAATAGCAACGGTAGTGAAACTTGAGCTAGTAAGGGAATTAATATACTACCCAAAGCATGAGCGATCGCCGCGAGGAAAACCACAAGTTGGGCAATCTTCACTGCTTGAGGATTTTCGTGGGCATCTTCATAAAAGTTTGTATTTAAAGTCAGTGCATCCCATAGCACTTTCATGACTTGATTACTTGAGGGCTGATTTTTCACAGCAAATAATTCTCTCGATTGGTGACATACTACAATATTGTCGTTTACAAAGAGGTGGTAAGCAAATTGTCCACCATAAAAGTTTAAATGCTTAAGTCGTTTGGCAAACTCCTCTTATGGATGCGAAATGGAGGATTCCAGTTATTGCTATTTGCCGGATTTCTGTTATTA
Source organism: Nodularia sp. (in: cyanobacteria) (assembly GCA_007692755.1). Classification (GTDB taxonomy): domain Bacteria; phylum Cyanobacteriota; class Cyanobacteriia; order Cyanobacteriales; family Nostocaceae; genus Nodularia. Next base: position 4,430 of record REBL01000152.1, read on the forward strand.
ATCTGGGGGACTTTTGCTCCCGTGGGAACCGTAGTTTGGTGGTTAGATAGGGGAGCAGAGAAGCTAGAGATTAGAACTAGAAGGCTTTACAAGCGAGTTAATGACGACGATACTAATGCTGATCTGGCTACAGAAAGTCGCTGCTACATTGTGTTTTTAACAGGAGTCGGGGATACCTCAGCTGATCAGTTGTCATCTGGAGAAGAAGCATTTTTAGACAAACTAGAGCAAGACCAACCCCAATGTCTAACTGTACGGAATGTTTTTCCCTACTCAGCCGCCAATCAGGATATCGCGGGACAAAAAATATTTGAATTTCTGGAGAACGTGGTAGAGCGAGCCGATGGCTGGTTAGAATTAACTCAATACCTGTTAGAACTCCGCAATGTTTGGCGGATGGCAATTTCCGCAGATAACCGTTATGGGTCTATCTACAATCAAGCGATCGCGCTGTCAATTGCCGAACAGATGGAAAACAAACAACCCATTCCTTCATCTTCCCAGCAACCAATTCAGCTAATTCTCATGGGTACAAGCGGTGGTGTTCAAGTAGCTTTAGGCGCTGCACCCTATCTTAATGAGTGGCTGACTGTAGACATCACCATAGTTTCCTTTGGAGGGGTATTTGATGGGAACGAAGGTTTTGATGCAGCCCAGCATATTTACCACTTTCGGGGCGAGCGAGACTTGATTGAGAACGTAGGAGGAATCGTATTTCCAGCCCGTTGGCAATGGACAATAGGTTCACCTTATAATCGCGCTCGTCGCCAAGAACGCTATACAGTGTACAGTAGCGGGAATCATCAACATGAGGGAGATGAAGGCTATTTTGGTAAAGAAGTTGCCCAAGATGATGGCACAACCTATCTTGAACTCACATTAAAGCAAGTTAAAGAACTCCCAATTTGGACTTTTGAATAGTTACATAATTTTAAAATTGATTGAAGTATCCCACTCGACTATTCCCTGATCCAGAAGTAATTAATCGAGTCTTTACTTATGGCAATTGCTATAATTGGGTGTCCAAATTAAGGAAAATATTTTGCCAGGAAAAATCAACACTAACCTCAATTTTGGAGAAGATTGTATCGATCCATTTGATCAAACAGACAAAAATTTATGGATAAAAATTGAGCATTTAGGACGTTACTTATTTGCTGCTGATCACCTGCGTCAATTTAAGTTAAACTGTATTGCTGATATTGCTTGTGGCGTGGGCTATGGAATCCGCGAACTAGAGAAAGTTTCTGATTTAGTAATTGGTGTAGATGGAAGTTCAGAACTGTTAAAACAGGCAGCACAGCAATGTAATAATTCTCAAACTCAATTGATTCAATACAACTTAGATCAACCAGGTTTGTTAGCAGATAAAACTTATCCAAGTATTGATGCAATAGTCTGTTTTGAAACCTTGGAACATTTGATTAATCCTACCAGTGTTTTAGAGCAGTTTTCTCAACTTTTGTCACCGGGTGGATTTCTCATTTGTTCGGTTCCTAATGTTTTATACGAACCTCGCGATGATGCCGGATTGCCCACGAATTCTTGCCATAAGCAGTTTTTTAGTTATCAATCCCTTTCTCGCTTACTGGAACAGAATGGGTTGAGAGTGAATTTTCGAGTTGGTCAAGCTTGGTCAAACATTTTATTTAAGCGGGAAACTCAGCTTTTACGAAATCGCTCAATTCAACA
>REBL01000142.1 GCA_007692755.1 Nodularia sp. (in: cyanobacteria)
AAAACTAAGAAGTGATTCTTAGAAGCTCCGTACCTTTAGGTCGGAGTCATGTCACTGACCGAGATTGATTCGTTGAAGTAGTCTATTTTCCGAAGAAACTGGCACATTGTCAGGAGTTCTCTTAGGTATGACTACATTCCCTGTTGGATTAGCCGGTTGAGTAGCTTGACGCTGTTGTTCTATCACCTGGGCAATTTGCTGTATTAATTTCTCAACTTTCTGGGCTGACTCAAAGTTGCCTTGTTCCTGGTATGTTGTGTGGGCGCGTTTCAATACTGCGCCGGCTTGATGAAGTTCGCCCTGATTGTATAAAATAACTCCTAAGTTATAGTAAGCTGAAGCATTCTGACGATTGAGGCGAATAGCTTGGCGATAAACAGCAACAGCTTCTGAGGTTTGACCTTGAATTGCCCTCAAACTGCCGATGTTGTTGTAAGCTCTGGCATTTTGAGGATCAAGCTCTACGGCTTGCTGATAGGAGGCGATCGCTGACTGTATTTGTCCTTCTCTTTGCTGGGCGATCGCTAAGTTAAAATAAGCCTTGGCATTACTGCTATCTAAATTAATCGCTTCTTCGTATGCAGCGATCGCTGCCTCAGTTTGTCCTAATTCGTACAGTGCCAATCCCAAATTATACTGCCAATCTGACCTTGTAGGCTCAATCACCAAAGCTTGTCTATAAGCAGTAATTGCGGCTTCTTTTTGTCCTTGTCTGTGCAGTGCTAAACCCAGATTATAGTAAGCTTCACCCAGATTAGGATTAATTCTTACCGCCTCGCCATATTCTTGGACTGCTAGATCCAGGCGATTTTGCATCAGCAAAATATTACCTAGATAATTGCGTGCCATGCCGAGGTTAGAGTCTCTCTCCAAGGCTAAACGAAAGGCAGATTCCGCAGCCTGGAAGTCATTACGGTTATAGCGTGTAACTCCTTGCTGGTAAAGGCTAGCTGCTGCCAAATCCTGCGAAACTGATTTTTGTGCCAGCAGCTTGCTTCCTGGTAATTCCATGATTGTCGGTGCAGCCAACACCAAAAATGTCGATGCAGCACAGAGAAGTCCTAGATGTGACTGCCGCCAATTGATTACCGGGTGAAACCAGCCCAACCACTGACGAATTTGATGCTGTTTATACATAAGTAGTAACTCTGTACTCTTTTAGAACCCTATAACTCAGAGTACCCACGACAAGAGCAAAAATTAAAAGTTAAAAATAAAAACTTCCTAATTCTATATTCCTCGCGCTTCTGGAAGAATGAGCATGGCATCACCGAAGGAATAAAAGCGATATTTTGCGGCGATCGCTTCTTGGTATATTTTTAACAAACGTTGTCTACTAATCAAGGCACTGACCAGCATCAACAAACTAGAACGTGGTAGGTGAAAATTGGTAATTAGTCCATCGACTACCCGCCATTGGTAACCGGGATAAATAAATAAGTCTGTTTTACCACAAAATGGTTGTAAATCCCCAGATTTGGCGGCTCCTTCTAAGGCGCGGACTGCTGTTGTTCCCACGGCGATAATTCGGCCGCCAGCAGCTTTAGTGGCGCGGATTTGTTCGACTGTGGCGGGGGGGACTGAAATCCATTCTTCATGCATCTGGTGGCTGGTTACGTCTTCGATTTCTACGGGGCGAAATGTGCCTACGCCAACGTGTAGGGTAATGAACGCTTGATTAATGCCGCGATCGCTTAATTTTGACAGCAACTCTGGGGTAAAATGTAATCCTGCCGTAGGGGCAGCGATCGCTCCTGGCTGTTGGGCGTAAACTGTTTGATATTGTTCATCAGCAGCAGTCGATGCTGTGATATAAGGCGGTAGGGGAATCTCACCGTATTGATCTAACACTTCTACTAAAGCTTTGCCTTCAGGCACATCAAAACGCAATAAACGCCCTCCCGTGGCTGCGTCTGTTTCTAAGACTGTCGCGGTGAGTTCAGACGCGATTGATTGCTTGTCTACAAGTTCAGACGCGATGAATCGCGTCTCTACAAGAGGAGAATCTTTTTGGTTTCTATTTTTTAAATTCCTGGGCGCAAAAGTAATCTTTGCACCTGGTTTGAAGCGTTTGCCTGGTTTAACTAAAGCTAACCAACAGTTATTTTGTCTTTCTTCTAATAGCAAAACCTCAATTTCTGCACCAGTGGATTTACGACCATACAGCCGCGCCGGAATAACTTTGGTATCATTGATGATCAATAAATCATTAGCACGTAATAGCTCTGGTAAATCTCGAAAAATCTGGTGTATGGGTGCGGATTCTTGGCCTGTGGTGGGAGAATTTACTACTAATAAACGCGAATTGTCTCTAGGAATTACAGGATTTTGAGCGATAAGTTCGTTTGGTAATATGTAATCATATCCTGCTAATGAACAATCTAAATTTACTGCTTGTGTTTCTTTTTGATCAAGTTGATTCAAATTAGTATGTGCTATTTCTGGCTCCATTGAATTCATCACATTTCCAGTCACTGACTAACACTAAGAGCGTCGCACATTCAAGCAACACCATTCTTTCTTTTTCCACAGGGTCGCAACAATCCAACCGTTTTCTTCTAACGCATCAGCAACAGCTTTCGATTGTTCCAGCAAGATTCCACTAAAAATTGCCCAAGTACTTGGTTTGGCGATCGCACTCATTTCTGGAACCAACTGAATAATCACATCAGCCAAAATGTTGCAGACAATACCATCCACTGGTTGACCCACCAGTTTAGTTACTGTGTCTACACTACCTTCTGCTGATATCAAGCGTTCGGGGCTAACGTCGTTCAGGGCGCGATTGCTGAAAGTTGATTGCACCGCCAAGGGGTCATTATCCACTGCATAGACTTTATCAGCGCCCAATAGCAACGCTCCAATGGAAAGTATACCAGAACCACAGCCGATATCCGCAATTACCAACGATTCTTTTTTACCACTCTTACCCATGAAAGCCGCAGGTAATTCAGTTAACCGCATTTCTAGGGATTCCAAACACAATTGGGTTGTGGCATGATTGCCAGTCCCAAATGCCACACCAGGGTCAAGGCGAATTACTAAGCGTTCTGTGGTGTCTGGTAAGGGTAGCCATGCTGGATTAATCAGGAAGCGATCGCCTATTTTTTCCGGTTTCCAATATTGTTTCCAGCTAGTAGCCCAATCTTCCTCATCAATTAACTCCCAGTTCAGGGTAGGAACAGACAATCCGACACAAAGAGCATCTTGACGCAACCACAGCGACAGCGCCGCCAAATCGAGTAACTGGGCTTGAAATCTCGGCAAGTAAGCTTTAACTAGACAGGAATTACCTTTGCTTTCACTTGCTGTCCCACGGCTGCTAAAATTCTCCAGTCGCCAAAAGACTGACTCTTCTAGGGCTGGTTCACATAAAATCTGTAGTTCCCACCAAGTATTTGCCATTTTTTACTGCGGAGACGCGATCAATCGCCTCTGTACAAGAGAGTGCTTCCTTCCTGAGTCTAAGACAGTTAAGAGCTATGAGGTACTCTAAACATTTTTCTTCACTTAGCAGTTTTTACTCAGGAAGGAGGCACTTTATAGAGTTACTGTGTAAGCATCCCTAATTCCAGGGACTTTGACAATTTCCGCCAAAATGCCATCGGGTAAGGGATCATCGATACTCAGAGCCATTACAGCATCACCACGGACAATTTTACGACCTACCTGCATACTGGCAATATTGACATTAAAACTGCCGAGTAGGGAACCGAGTTTGCCGATAATTCCTGGCATATCACGGTGCAAGGTAAACAGCATATATTTGCTGGGGGGTACATTAATGGGGAAACCATCAACGTCGGTGAGATGAATTTCTTTGTCGCCTAATAAAGCGCCTGTGACCGAATGAGTACCTAAAGTACCTGTAGCTTCCAGGTGCAGAGATCCAGCGTAGTCGCGCGCTGAAGCATCGCGGGTTTCAATCACCCGAATTCCTCGCTCTTTAGCTTCTATACTGGCGTTGACGTAATTTACCCGCTCTCGGAGGGCTTGATAAAGTAGACCTTTGAGGGAGGCGACAACCAAAGGCTGACTCTTATTGCTGGCTAGTTCGCCTTGTAATCGGACAGTCAGTGATTCTACCCGTCCACCAGCTAGCTGTCCCACCAAATTACCGAGGGTTTCCGCAAGCTGCATATAAGGCTTGAGTTCTTCTAGCACATCGGGGCCAAATCCGGGGATGTTGACTGCTGAACGTGCTGGTAGTCCTAAGAGAACATCGCGAATTTGTTCAGCAACATCAATGGCGACATTGACTTGAGCTTCCGTTGTGGAGGCTCCTAGATGGGGGGTGAGGATGATTTCTTTACCAAGCGATCGCAAATCAGATTCACCCAGTGGTTCTGACTCGAACACATCCAAAGCCGCACCTTTGATTTGACCTTGTTTAATCGCTACAGCTAAAGCTGCTTCATCAATGATCCCACCACGGGCGCAGTTGATAATTCTGGCTGTGGGTTTCATTTTCGCCAGAGTTGTGGCGTTAATTAAGTGGGTGGTTTCTGGTGTTTTCGGGATGTGCAGCGTAATATAATCTGCTTGCTGCATCAGTAAATCCATCTCCACCAACTGACAGCCCAGTTGTTCGGCGCGTTCTGTGGAGATAAAGGGATCGTAAGCTAGCAGTTTCATTCCCATTGCTCTGGCTACAGTCGCAACATGGGAACCAATTTTACCTAAGCCGACAACGCCGAGAGTTTTTTTATAAACTTCCGCGCCTACAAAGCTTTTGCGATCCCACTCACCGCTTTTAACGGAAGCGTTAGCATCGGGAATATGACGAGATAAGGATAACATCATTGCCAAGGCGTGTTCTGCGGCAGCGATTGTGTTACCTTCGGGAGAATTAACAACGACAATTCCTCGGCGGGTAGCGGCGGGAACATCGACATTATCCACACCTACGCCGGCACGACCGATGATTTTTAACCCAGTCCCAGCTGTAATAATTTCTTGTGTAACGCGCGTACCAGAGCGAATCATCAGCGCGTCATATTCACCAATAATTTCAATCAGTTCTGCTGGTTTGAGACCTGTTTTGACATCTACAGTAGCAACTTGGGTGAGAATGTCAATTCCAGCTTGGTCAATGGGATCGGAGACGAGAACCTTAGACATGATTACTTCATTTCTTTTAAATTTACAGGTTTTGCTGCACAAGACTTTTTAGTGTAGTCTTTATCTGTGGCAATTCAGCAAAAATTAGGCATTTTAATATCAACCTCGTCTTCACTCACCTTTTATGGTAACTGCTTTCAAGTATCAATTGCAGAGATAGTCTGGTGATGCCTCCTGGTATCTGAAGACGAGTGGTGATTTTGTCCCACCCTTCCGGTAATATAAACCATGACTAGGCTCAAAAACCTGATATATTTATAAATAAACTAGTCAAGTTTTTTCTAGTAGTTTGACATTAGCATAGACCGCATCCATGTAGGGTGTAGGGATGTGGGTGAGTTTGCCCAGTTCAATCACTGTTCCCAGAATTGCCTCCACTTCTGTAGTCCTACCCGCTTCGATATCTTGGAGCATAGAGGTTTTATGAGCGCCAACTTTTTCTGCTCCATTGACCCGCTGTTCTAAACTGATGCCGAATTCAATACCCAGTTTTTCAGCTATGGTTTGGGCTTCCATCATCATCTGCCTTGCTAGTTCGCGGGTTAAGGGGTATTGGCAAATCTGCTGTAGAGTAGCACGAGTTAAGGCACTGATGGGATTAAACGCTAAGTTTCCCCACAATTTGATCCAGATTTCTTGCCGAATTTTAGACCGTACTGGAGCTTTTAAACCTGCTTTTTTGAAGCTTTGGGCTAGTTTTTGGATGCGTTCGGTTTTGCTGTTGTCGATTTCTCCGATGCTGAAGCGATCGCCTTCAATGTGACGAATTATTCCAGGTGACTGTATTTCTACGGCTGGATACACTACACAGCCAATTACCCGACCTATATCAATGTTGGCAGCAATAATCGCTTCTGGGTCAACGGCGTGAATTTTTTGCCCTTCATATTCACCGCCATGCTTCTGGAAGTACCACCAGGGTATACCATTTTGGGCAGTAACTACCATTGTATCAGGATTATAGAGGGATGATAGAGCAGGGGCGATGGCGGGTAAACTCTGAGCTTTTACAGCGATGATCACTACATCTTGAGATCCTGCCTCATTTAGATCACTGGTGGCTAGAGATGGATGTACTACATAATTTGACCCATCTGCCATGATCACCTCTAGTCCCTTGTTTTGAATCGCTTCTAGGTGCTGACCACGAGCAATAAAGGTGACTTCTTCCCCTGCTAGAGTTAGTTTAGCCCCTAAGTAACCGCCAATAGCACCCGCACCTACAATACAGATTTTCATAAATTTTTTCGCTATTCCCTAGAGCCGATTTATAGCGTCTGTGCCTATATTAAGGGATTCCGAAGTAAATGAACCACAGAGGCACGTTTGTGCTATGTCCGTTAAAGATTGTACAAAATCAGCATATCCGTTTGGACAGCAAGTTTTGATAATAGCTAAATCAACCTCAAAAGCTAATTCCCATCGAATTTTAAGCAGGCGCTGATTGCTAGTGTCTTCAATGAGATAATTAGATTTTAAAAAGGCTTTCTCCAAAATATCTTTTGTTTGGTCTAACCCCTCTAAATCTTCAAATTTTTCAATTTCTACGCCCAAAATTCTTGAAACTGTATGAGAGTCAGCCAGCAACCATGTTTCAAAATTTTTAATCGCTAAACCTCCTGAACTCTTATTGCTGATTGCTTTCTCGTTGATATCTAGATGATTATCTCTAATTGTCTTCAAAGCACGCTCTAAGCCATTCTGTCTTTGAGGGATATTATCATCCGCATCAACCACGATGAGGATCATGTCTACCTCTTCTGGTTTCCAAGCGATAACTAACTGTGCTAAATATTTTGTGTCTAAGACTGAATATCCAGTTCGTCGTTTAAAGCACCGACTTTCACTGCTTGATGGATGTCTCTGTATAAAATCACAATCATGTAATCCAGCACTTTCAAGTTCTCGCCTAATTAAGGTATGAAGCGCTCCCTCATTGCTCCTTTCAATAACTTTTCCACCGTCTTCTGGCTTGATATATGGGATACTTGATCCCTGTTCCGCTTCTCCTTCGGCTATTAGCCCAATACGAATCGGACGATTCATACCGGATTCCCTCCAAACACATTTGTAAACCAAAGGTCTCCTAATGCTCCATCATAAGCTTCCATCGCTTTTTGAAAACGCTTAGAATCTGTAGGCAAGGCATGGAATTGAGTTTTGCCTTCATTATCTAGCTCAACAGCACGTACTTGATGGGGTTCAACATAATTTAGCAGAACAGGAGAATGAGTTGTGATTAAAATCTGAACAGGCTTACCAGCTATTCCTTCTGTAGAGACAATTTTCAGTAACTCTATCATTTTGTGCAATAGCCAAGGATGAACTCCATTTTCTATTTCTTCAAAGCAAATTATACTGGGAGTGTTTTCTTGATACAGCGCAGTTAGAAAAGCCAAGATTCTCAAGGTTCCATCTGATATATCGGCAGCAGGAATATGGTGTTCTGAATATCTATCTATCAATTCAAGTAAAAAGGTTTTATTTTCTCCACGTGGTAATAAAATTCTTTGTATGTTAGGAACAAGCCGCTTTAAGCGTTCCTCTAATTCATCAAAGTGTTTACGATTAGTATGCAAAATATCAACTAGTGCATAGACAATACCTTCTCCAGTTTTGTTCATGCCCTCATTTGATAATATTTTACTAGAGAGATCAACTGGAGCAAAATCGTAAATATCAACCTTTCTGAGCGCATTGCCGATAGCAGAATCTGAGTATTCATTACTAATCAGAAAATTTCTGAACTGACTTGTTGAATGTAAGTTTTTAAGCGCATTAGGTCTTGTTACCTGTAAGTTTTTAAGCGCATTAGGTTGAGATTTTCCTATATCTAAGGTTCGCTGAGGATAATTAACTTGTATATTTAAAAAATCTTGAAATTTTCCAGAAGAAGTGTTTTCTGAAGCATTGAGGCTCGTAGCTTCAAACGTAAGATAATCAAGCTTTCCATGCCAAAATTTAGATTCAATTTGCGGATGATTGTTGCTTGTCTTTTGTATGGTCTGTGTAAAAAAAGGAAATAACTCAAAATTAGATGTATTAGCTATCAGACTTTGAAGAAAATCAGATAACACAAATAGCGCTTCACAAATATTCGACTTTCCAGAACCATTAGGCCCAATTAATATGGTTAACGGTTCTAAATCCACTTCGGTGTCAAAGAGGCTTTTATAGTGCTGAACTCTTATTTTAGATAACATCTGTTCTAGAGTAAGCAAATTTAGTTATTACTTTACTATTAAAGCTTATCAGGGTGTACTTGTTTAAAACTTTTGTTGTTTATTTTTTTGCTGCTATAGACTGTAAAAACAGTAATAAATAATTATGCTTGAAGCCTTTGCTCCTTCGCGTGAAACTAAATTCATAATTCAAATCACCAATACCGTTATTTGTCAATCCCTAATTTCAGAAACTTAGCCATATTCAACCGTTGCAGTTTCCCTGTTGCGCCACGGGGTAAGGCTTCGAGAATGTGTATTTGTTTCGGTATTTTGAATTCTGCTAAGAATTGGGAACAGTGAGATTTTAGTTCTTGTTCGCTGGTATTACTCTTAAGGACAACCGCAGCCTGAATTTCTTCACCCAAGGTTTTATGAGGAACTGCAAAAGCTAAGGCTTCAGCTACCGCAGGATGACGCAGCAATAAATCGTCTATTTCCAAAGGCGAGATTTTTTCCCCACCTCTGTTGATTAATTCTTTGATTCTACCTGTCAGGTAAAGGTAGCCGTCTGGGTCGAGTTTACCTTGATCACCTGTCCGAAACCAGCCGTTAACAAAAGCGGTGGCGTTGGCTTGGGGGTTATTCTCGTAACCATCGATAACATTGGCTCCTTTTACTACTACCTCACCCAGGCTACCTTGGTCAAGCAAGTTACCATCTTCATCCATAATCCCCACTTCTACACCATGTCCATAGCCAACGCTTCCCGGTTTGCGGATTTTGGGCGGTAAGGGGTTGGATGTCATCTGATGTGCAGCTTCTGTCATGCTGTATGACTCTACTACAGGCGTTTTCAGCACTGCTTCCATTTGTTCAATAATTACTGGCGGTAGCGGTGCGCTGCTAGAACGAATAAACCGGAAGCTATGGGATTTAACAATATCTTCGTTGCGACTGGCTCGCGCTAATATCATTTGATGTATGGTCGGTGCGGCAGAATACCAAGTTGGTTTGTAGCGTTCAACCAGTTGCCAAAATTCTAAAGCATTAAACCCTGTGGGACAAATAAATGTCCCTCCTGATGCCAAGGTGGATAGTAAACACCCCACTAATCCGTGAATGTGAAATAGTGGCATCAGACATAAATTGGTGTCGTTAGCAGTGAGGTTGTAGACACCGATGATATTCTGGGCAGAGGCGATAAGATTACGGTGTCGAATGGGAACCCGTTTCGGACGGCTAGTAGTTCCACTGGTGTGGAGGATAATTGCTATGTCTTCAGCTTGGGGAAGGTCAGGGGTAGAAGTTTTTCTTTGTGGCTGAGTGACTTCCTGATTTAATTCTAAGCTCAATGTACCGTCAGGGTTAGTTATAGCCTGGATGAGTAGCATATCGGGATTAATGGCAGCTATGGCCGCCTCTGGTGTCCCTGGTAAGGTAATTAGTGCTTTGGCTTGGAGGTCTTTGTAGTAAAAGGCAAATTCTTCTTGTTTGTACTTGGGATTCAGGGGGGCAGCAGTTCCACATAGACTCGCTGCGAGAAATATACACGCCATCGGGGAACCGTTAGTCATGGCAATGGCAATGCGATCGCCTTTACCTAAGCCAAAGCTGTGCAGTTGTGCAACTAAATCAGCTACATTTGTCCGTAGTTGCTGATATGTCAGAGTTAGTTGATCGGGTGTTAACAAGGCTGGATGCTCGTCTTTTCCCGTTAAAATGTCAAATATATGCATATTTTATTTTATGCGATCGCTTCAGGGTCAACACCTAGCTCACGTAACTTTGCTGCTAACTTTTCTGCACGTTGGCTTTCTTGTTGGGCTTGTTCGCTACTCCACAACAGCAAATTGCCTTCTTTATCCCACCACCGTAGCCAATTCATAGTTTGGCATAATCTTTCACCTTGCCAAATTCCGAGGAATAATTCTAACTCAGGAATCCAGTAACGTCCATTGGCATCTGCTGACACTAAACTATACTGTTCATTTGTAAACATCGTACTTCTAAAATTACTTCGTAAGGATCATAAGTTACGTAAGTGGGAACTTTGAGAATATGTTCGTAAAAATATAATTTTCCGTAGGGTGGCGTGGAACGAATTGATAGTTCGCCATTTTCCGTGTCTGACAAAAACTCCATGACCACAGCCACAGCCGCACCTTCTACCTTTGGGATATCACTACGACGAATTAAACTTGCGGTTACAGGCTGCACTTGCGGTACATAAAACCAATCAGGTGTTTTGACTACATTTTTTTGGTTTACTGTGGCGACAAGCCCAAAATTAGAGCCAATCAGCATCTGAGTTTGAATACGTTGTGCGGCTCCTAAAGCATCTGTTAAAGCCGATGCTAGAGCGAGTTTCTGAATGTTTTCCACGGGGTTATCAGATAAGACTATTCCTAATATTCAGTTAAGGAAACTGCCCATCGCGCACTTCTGAAGCATAATCTTGGACAGCTTTGGTAATTGTTTCTCGCAGATTTGTGTAAACTTTGGCAAAGGGTGGCTGCTTCTCTGATAGACCCAGGACATCTGAGGTAACTAAAACCTGTCCATCACAATGAACTCCCGCACCAATGCCAATGGTGGGAATATTTAATTTTTGTGTAATCTGCATTGCCAAATCTGCGGGAATATGCTCTAACACTATAGAGAATACACCGGCTTGTTCGAGTGCGATCGCTTCGTTAAAAATTCTTTCCCCAGCTTCTTGAGTTTTCCCCTGTTGTCGCAGTCCCAGTTGATGAACTGATTGGGGTGTCAAACCTACATGACCCATCACCGGGATTCCCGCTTGTACCAACCGGGCAATAGTTTCCACCATCGCTGGATAACCACCTTCTAACTTAACAGCTTGAGCGCCTGTTTCCTTCAGTACCAATCCAGCCGAGTGCATCGCTTGAGAAATGCTTTCTTGATAAGTTAAAAATGGTAAATCAACCACAACCAAAGCCTGTTTTACACCACGCCGCACAGCTTTAGCATGATGCAGCATTTCTTCCAGGGTAATTGGTAGCGTTGTTGTATATCCTAAAACAGCAGCCATCGAGTCCCCTACTAGGATTAAGTCTACCCCAGCCGAGTCTAGAAGTTGAGCGATCGCATAATCCCAAGCAGTCAAAGCTACAATTGCGCGCCCCTGTTGTTTCCATTGAATTAATTGCCCAGTAGTAATTGCCATATTTTTAAGTAGGGAATAGGGAGTAGGGATAAATGAATGTATAAGGATGAGGATATTCTAATTTATTCCCCCCTGCACCCTGCACCCTGCCCCCTTGCCTCTTCTCCCCCTGCCTCATTCAACCGCCCGACTAAAAGCCAGATGAGGTTTTGCACTACCTCTAGTGGGCATTAACCAACCTAGACCTTCACTAGTACCAATCCATAATTTATTACCAATGTCTGGCGCAAGGGCCAGAACTCGACTAGAAGGAAGTCCCGCAACTTCATCTAATACAGCACCTGTATGTGGATTTAATCGTAACAAACCATCGTGAGTTCCCACCCACACACTCCCATCTTGGGCAAAGCGCACTGCTGTGACATTTCGCCCCCGGAGTGGAGTTACAGACCGCAACACTACACCAGTTTTGGGATTAATAACTAGCAAACTATTCGGCATTCCTGCCCAAATTAAACCTTCTGGACTAATAGCTAGGGTTTGCACAGTTGAACCGGGTAACTGATTAATCCGCTCCATAATTAGAGCGCTGGCAGTATTTACCCGCACCAGTCCATCCAAAGTCCCCACCCACAATTGACCTTCAGCATCTAAAGTCATGGCGTTGGCGCTGACACCAGGCAAATTTTTTAACGTTGTCATAATTAAGCCTTGGTCGGGGCTAATTAATGCCAAACCATTATCGGTTCCAGTCCACAAATAGCCCCGATTGTCAACCAACAAAGATAAAACTCGTTTGGAAGGCAAAAATAAATTCTGGGCGGTAATTTCGCTTGTGCGGGGATCTACCCGCTTTAGTCCCTCATAAGTCCCGACCCATAAGCGACCCACTTTATCTTGTGCTAATGCCCCAATTGCGACATTTGGTAAACTCACACGAGATAAAATTCTACCTGTGTTCGGGTCAATGCGCGATAATCCCCGCCATGAACCCACCCAGAGATTGCCTGTAAAATCTCCTAATAAGTTATTTACACGATAATCTACTTCTAGCGATCGCTCTTGGATTGTCCGTTCATCAGGTAAAGGGTCTACTCTCGGTGGTGGTGGTGTAGCTGGATAAGCAGGGGTTAACTCAGATGAATCAACGTCAGGGGTTTTTTGTGGCGGCGCATTAATACCGATTTTGTCTGCCCTGGCCGCATTGGTCATAGTGACAAGACCAACGCTGGGCAAAGCTATCAACCCCATAAATATAGAAGTCAGTAATAATTGATGACGTTTGCGAAGTGATGCGACCATGACATTTCCTTTGAAGACAGTACCCACAGCCATTACCTATAACTAGCTAGTAATTAAGTACAGTATTCCCCCAGTCAGCGTTTTTTAAACAAATATTTGGTCATTTGTCATTAGTAGTCATTGGAAGTTAAAAATTCCCCCCTGCTCCCATTCGGCTACGCTCACGGCAAGCCTGCTCCCTGCTCCCCTGCCTCTTCACCCCCAGTCAAACGTTACTTTTCTACATTAAACTTCACAAAATGGTTAAAACTTTATGTAATAACAAAATTAAATATATAAGTTAAGAACTTTCAAAGAATAACTTATCAAATTCTTGATATATTGTGAGACAAGCTACAAATTACGTGGTGTGCAATTTCTTTTTCTTTCGCTTATCACTCTGCTGTGTTTCTGTCAAGCTAATTCTCTCTTGGTCTGTTTACCATTATTAGGAGACATATCAGGAGTGTGTTGCAGGGAATGGGTATCAACCAGCCCAATCCCTTAAAAACCCCGATGTATAAGGGAATAATTGAATACTTCCCGCAAAACACGGAGTTTTTGCTGGAAATACAAAAATTTAGCGGGGTAAAAGAAAGAGATAAAAGAGAATTTTTATTCGCGGGATGAGGAAAAAGCAGACGTGCAAGTTTATGCACCCCGGTTTGGGGAGAACATTTATTAATAAATATTACTGAATGTTCGTTGCTAGAAAATCGACCAGCCAAAGCCAACCTCTAACAAAAAATTTTTCCTAATTTTCCCCCAATTAGTGAGGGTAAAAAGCGGGAGTGAGAGAAAATTGCACAGAACATGATTTGATTAAGTAATTAAAGAGTGACTTCTTGGAAGGGAATTTATGTCTTACGCTCAAACTAAGACCCAGAGCAAATCAGGGTATCAAGCCGGTGTTAAAGATTACAGACTAACTTATTACACCCCAGACTACACACCTAAAGATACAGATATTCTTGCAGCATTCCGGATGACTCCCCAACCTGGAGTTCCTCCTGAAGAAGCAGGTGCTGCTGTGGCGGCTGAGTCCTCCACCGGTACTTGGACAACTGTATGGACAGACTTGCTCACCGACCTCGACCGCTACAAAGGTCGTTGCTACGATATCGAGCCAGTTGCTGGTGAAGATAACCAATACATCTGCTACGTTGCTTATCCTCTAGACTTGTTCGAGGAAGGCTCCGTCACCAATATGTTGACCTCAATTGTAGGTAACGTATTTGGTTTTAAAGCTCTGCGGGCGCTTCGTTTGGAAGACTTGCGGATTCCTGTTGCATACCTGAAGACTTTCCAAGGACCTCCTCACGGTATTCAAGTAGAACGTGACAAATTAAACAAATATGGTCGTCCTTTGTTGGGTTGTACCATTAAGCCTAAATTAGGTTTGTCCGCTAAAAACTACGGACGTGCTGTATACGAATGCTTGCGTGGTGGTTTGGACTTCACCAAAGACGACGAAAACATCAACTCTGCACCATTCCAAAGATGGCGCGATCGCTTCTTGTTTGTAGCAGAAGCTATCCACAAAGCACAAGCAGAAACCGGCGAAATCAAAGGTCACTACCTCAACGTCACCGCCCCCACTTGTGAACAAATGTTGCAACGGGCTGAGTTCGCTAAAGAACTCAAAATGCCCATCATCATGCATGACTACCTGACCGCAGGTTTCACCGCCAACACCACATTGGCTCGTTGGTGTCGTGATAATGGCATCTTGTTGCACATTCACCGTGCTATGCACGCCGTAATCGACCGTCAAAAGAACCACGGTATTCACTTCCGCGTATTGGCTAAAACCCTCCGGATGTCTGGTGGTGACCACATTCACACCGGGACAGTGGTTGGTAAATTGGAAGGCGAACGCGGGATCACAATGGGCTTCGTTGACCTGTTGCGTGAAAACTACGTTGAACAAGACAAGTCTCGTGGTATTTACTTTACCCAAGACTGGGCTTCAATGGGTGGTGTAATGGCCGTTGCTTCCGGTGGTATCCACGTATGGCATATGCCCGCACTTGTAGAAATCTTCGGTGATGATTCCGTACTACAATTTGGTGGTGGTACACTTGGACACCCCTGGGGTAACGCACCTGGTGCAACTGCTAACCGTGTAGCTTTGGAAGCTTGTATCCAAGCTCGTAACGAAGGCCGCAACTTGGCTCGTGAAGGTAACGACGTGATCCGCGAAGCTGCTAAGTGGAGTCCTGAATTGGCTGTGGCTTGCGAACTTTGGAAAGAAATCAAGTTCGAGTTCGAGGCCATGGATACTGTCTGATCCTCAAGTAACTAGTAAAAAGTTAAAGAGTAAAAGAAAATAATATTCTTTCTTTTTACTTTTTACTTTAGCTTTTTACTTTTTATGGGCTGGGGACAAACATGAATCTTAAGCAAATTGCCAAGGATACAGCCAAGACTTTGCAAAGCTACCTGACTTATCAGGCGCTGAAAACAGTCTTGGCACAGCTAGGTGAAACAAATCCACCGTTGGAACTTTGGCTACATAACTTTTCCGCTGGCAAAATCCAGGACGGAGAAGCGTATATTCAGCAACTGTTTCTCGAAAAGCCAGATTTGGCTTTACGGATTATGACTGTCAGAGAACACATCGCGGAGGAAGTCGCCGATTTTCTTCCCGAAATGGTTCGCACTGGCTTTCAGCAAGCCAACATGGAACAACGTCGCCAGCATCTCGAACGCATGACACGAATAGATACATCTAGCCCCAGTCCACACCCGGAACAGCAGACGAGTTCAGATTTCAATAGTGAACAGTCATAGTTTTTAACTGATAACTGTTTACTAATAACTCATATCAATCACAACCCCTTATCAAAAGCTATGCAAACTTTACCAAAAGAACGTCGTTACGAAACCCTTTCTTACCTTCCACCCCTGTCTGATGCTCAAATTGCCAAGCAAGTTCAGTACATCTTGACTCAAGGTTACATTCCAGCTATTGAGTTCAACGAAGTTTCTGAACCAACAGAAATGTTCTGGACAATGTGGAAATTGCCTTTGTTCGGCGCTAAGTCCACTCAAGAAGTATTGAGCGAAGTTCAATCTTGCCGTTCTCAATACAGCAACTGCTATATCCGTGTTGTTGGTTTTGACAACATCAAGCAGTGTCAAGTTCTTAGCTTTATTGTTCACAAACCCAGCATGAGCAGATACTAAGAGTTGAATTTTTGAATTGATTTGGGGGAAGTTGAATTAATTTTTCCCCGTTAGAGAGGTGGATTTTTCTGCCTCTTTTTTTTATGAAAGGTAGCTTGAAAATCCTGTTACTCTAGTCCAGTGGGGTGTGTTATGCCGCAGGCTAACGCACCTTGAACTGTTAAAGCATAGCGAAAACGTAAAGCCTTGACGGAATATAATATGAATATTACGAAGTTTTGAAGGTGCGTTGCGCTACGCGACAACACACCCTACATTGAAATTTTTTATTAGAGGAAGAGTTTTGATGAGCTTTGAGCATCCCAAGCAAATTAGAATTTGTTTTTTGGGGGAGTCATTTGTTAATGGTGCCGGTGATCCTGAGTGTTTAGGTTGGACAGGTCGAATATGTGTGAATGCGAATAAAAAAGGTCATGATATTACCTACTATAATTTAGGGGTGCGGCGAGAAACAAGTACCGAACTCAGAAATCGTTGGCGAAAGGAAGTTTCTTATCGCTTACCAAAGGAATATGACGGCAGAGTTGTATTTTCGTTTGGTGTTAATGATACAACTATAGAAAATGGCAAAACTCGTGTTTCAATCACAGAATCACTGGAAAATATTCATCATATTTTAAGTGAGGCTAAACAGTTATATCCTGTGTTGATGGTTAGTCCACCACCATGTTTTGATAGCGAACAAGAAGGGAGAAATCAAAGAATCATTAATTTATCTCAAGGATTTGCTTTAGTTTGTGATGAATTAAATGTGCCTTATTTAAATGTATTTCCTAAATTAGAAAAATCAAATATTTGGATAAATGAGGCAAAGAATTATGATGGCGCTCATCCTAGAAGTGCAGGTTACGCAGAATTTGCCGACATTGTAAATGGTTGGGATGCTTGGCTAAATTGGTTTAAATAAAAATTGCCTATACTAAATATAGATATCCGATTTTGAGGAATTTGTGATGAAAGCATCAATAGAACCAAGCTTGAGCAAACATCTCCCAATTCCACCTTTAGAAAGTGGCGATCGCCTCACGCGTCACGAATTTGAACGGCGATACACAGCAATGCCAAATCTTAAGAAAGCTGAACTTATAGAAGGAATTGTTTACGTGGCCTCACCTTTGCGTTTTAGAAGTCATGGAAAGCCTCATGGTAATCTCATTGGCTGGTTGTGGACTTATAAAGTTGCTACTCCTGGGGTAGAGTTAGGTGATAATGTTACAGTCCGTCTGGATTCAGATAATGAACCACAACCGGATGTTGTGCTGATAGTTGATGACCAACTGGGTGGACAAGCACATATTAGTGATGATGACTACGTAGAAGGCGCACCGGAATTAGTCGCAGAAGTTGCTGCTAGTAGTGCTGCTAATGATTTATATGATAAAAAACGGGTATATCGCCGTAATGGTGTAAAAGAATATCTGGTTTGGCAGATTTTTGATCATAAATTCGATTGGTTCTTTTTAGAAAATGGTGAATATATATCATTAAAACCTGATGCTAACGGTATTATTAAAAGTCGTGTTTATCCTGGTTTGTGGTTGGATGTAGCCGCATTGTTAACAGGGGAAATGACACAAGTTTTAGCAGTGTTACAGCAAGGGTTAAACACCCCAGAACATCAAGCATTTTTGCCCCGATTATCAGAAAATTCTTAATATAGCAATCATTGAATATAACAAATCGTAAAATTATTTAATTAGGGCTATTTTGAGGTAAAAATCATGACTCAAATTCCTGTATCTGAAGCATCTCAAAATTTACCAGAATTGATTGAAGCAGCGCTTTCTGGTGAGGAGATCATCATCATGAAGGAAAATATACCAGTTATCAAGTTAACTCCTGTAGTTCCTGTAAAACGCCGTCGTCAGCCTGGAAGTGCAAAGGGTTTAATAACCTTGTCTGAGGACTTTGATGCACCTTTGGAAGATTTTCAGGATTATATGTAATGATGTTTTTACTAGATACGCATACTTTTATTTGGTATGTGATGGATAATTCAAGACTGAGTAATCAGGTAATAGAATTAATAAATGATGAAAATAATCAAATTTTTGTCAGCGTAGCTAGTCTCTGGGAAATAGCAATCAAGCAAAGTATAGGTAAATTTACTTTTAATCAGCCCCTGCCATTTGAGATATTTATCACCCAGCAACTTCATTTGAATGATTTCAGTTTACTTGAGATCAAAATTAGTCATGTTGCCGTGATCTCATCACTACCCTTACATCATCGTGACCCATTTGATAGATTGTTAATTGCACAGTCTATAGTGGAAAATATACCATTACTGAGTGCTGATCAGATTTTTGATGCGTATCCGATTCAGCGTTTGTGGTAGGTAGCACTTAATTTATACCAAAAGATAAATTAACAAGTTGCACCAAAAAAACTTAGCATGATTTTAATAAGTTGTAATCAATAATTTTATGAGTTACTACATTGCTCCCCGCTTTCTAGACAAACTTGGCGTTCACATTACCAAAAATTTCTTAAATCTACCTGGGGTGAGAGTTCCCGTGATTTTAGGGATTCATGGACGCAAAGGCGAAGGAAAGACATTTCAGTGTCAGTTAGTCTTCGAGAAAATGGGTATCGAAGTGACTAACATATCTGGTGGAGAATTGGAGAGTCCCGATGCTGGCGACCCGGCGCGGTTGATTCGTTTGCGTTATCGGGAAACCGCAGAATTAATCAAAGTGCGTGGCAAAATGTGTGTGCTGATGATTAATGATTTAGATGCAGGTGCGGGACGCTTCGATGAGGGTACTCAATATACTGTAAATACTCAGTTGGTAAATGCCACACTGATGAATATTGCTGATAATCCTACAGATGTGCAGTTACCTGGAAGCTACGATTCGACACCCTTACATCGTGTCCCGATTATTGTCACAGGGAATGATTTTTCCACTCTCTACGCGCCATTAATTCGGGATGGACGGATGGAGAAATTTTACTGGGAACCAGATAGAGACGATAAGGTGGGAATTGTTAGCGGAATTTTTGAGTCAGATGGACTTTCTCGGCGGGAAGTTGAACAGCTCGTTGATACTTATCCTCATCAATCTATTGACTTTTATAGCGCCTTGCGATCGCGTATTTATGATGAACAAGTACGTGAATTTATCCATAAAGTAGGTTTCGAGAGCGTATCGTTGCGTATCGTTAACAGTGGAGAGAAGCCTCCAGAGTTTAAAAAGCCGGATTTCAGCTTGTCTAACCTGATTGAGGCTGGTAACTTCATGGTAGGTGAACAACAAAGGGTGGAAAATTCCCAATTGGTTGATGAATACAATCGACTGAATCGCGGGAGTAAAAATTATCAACCTGCACCACCTGCACCTGTGACACCTAGTAATGGTTCCCAGCAACCTAAAAACGGGAATGGATTTCAGACCCCAAAAGGGTCAAATACTCATTTAAGCCTAGAGACACAAGAACAAATCCGGCAAATTTTAGCTCAAGGTCACAGAATTAACTTTGAACACGTAGATGAACGTCGTTTCCGCATGGGTTCTTGGCAAAGTTGCGGTACAACTCAGATCAATGCTGAGTGGGATGCAATATCAGCGTTAGAATCCTGTTTAGCTGAATACGAGGGTGAGTATGTGCGCTTGGTAGGAATTGATCCGCAAGCTAAACGGCGAATTGTGGAAACGATTATTCAGCGTCCAAATGGTAAAAATTAATTAGTTAAGATTAGCACAATCATGTCACCCCACCCCCAACCCCTCCCCGCAAGCGAGGCTACCGTGTACACACAAGTCGGGAATTGTTTTTTTCTGGCATAAGACCCCACCCCTAGCCCCTCCCCGCAAGCGAGGAGGGGAGATAAAGCAAAGGTTTGGCAGGTTTTTGCGTTTCGTAAGTATTCAACCGGACTTAATCTCAGAAGTTATAAAAATCACAACAGAGATTTAAAAAGTAGTCCAAAACGACCGCGAATTCTTTCTGTCACAGGGCGGTTTTCCCATTCAGAACGAGTCAGACATTGGCTACTAGCCAGTGCATCGACAAAAAAACTGTCAATTTTCTCGATTAGTTCGGGTTTGTTGCTGGAAACATTTAATTCATCATTGAGAGAAGAACTACGCGGATCAAAATTGGCACTTCCTGTACTTACCCATTGGTCATCAATTAAAGCTAATTTGGCGTGACTCATACTTGGTTGATATTCGCAAATTTCAACTCCGGCGCTGAGAAGTTCATCATATAATTCGCGGGAGGCAAAATGGACAAGGGGCTTATCATTTTTATTGCTCATTGTCAATACCCGCACATCAACTCCACTTTTTTTAGCTTTAATCAGCGCACTACGTGTATTAGGATCTGGGACAAAATAAGGACTACTAATCCAAATACGCTCTCTAGCTGCTAAAAAGCTAATTTGAAATAGCATTCGCATTGATGATTCGTTCAGCTTAGAAGTGCTATCTGTAATAAACAGTGTGCTTCCTGACTCTGGCTGCACTTCAATTAAGTCCTGTCCCAGATCCACAGTACCGCCAACATAAGCCCAATTTTGCATAAACTTGCCTTCGAGAATGCTGGCAATTTTCCCTGAATAACTCACCTCAAATTCTAGCCAAGGGGCAGTATCGCCAATATCGGGGTCACCATCCCATTTATCTGAAACCCCTGCACCTCCTATCATTACCTGCTGACTATCAATCAACAATAATTTCCGGTGGTTGCGAGAATTGTATTCCAGCGGCACTCTCCAATCAAATTCTCTGAAAAAGTTAATCTCTACACCTGCTTCTCGTAATCTCTGCCAATAGTCTTCAGGGATAGAATCTGTGCCATAATCGTCAAGCAAAAGTTGTACTTTTACCCCTGCTTGGCTACGTTCGATCAGACTTGCGGCAAATTCGTCGGCACGGCGACCAGGTGTCATGTAGTAGGTTTCAAAGCGAATTGCGCGTTTAGCATCCCGAATGGCTTGGAGTCGCGCCGCATAAATAGCATCTGAACCCACCCAAAAGCCAGTTAATTGACCATTAGTAGCCACAGCATTGGATAAACCAACTACTAATAGAGGAAATCGCGGATCTGCCAAACTGGGAACATTTCTAATATCGTAATCAACTTTTGGCAGGAAAAATCCTCGGACGTACAAAAAGCCGAAACCGAAAATCAGTAAAGTAAAAATGCCACCGCCAAAGTAAAATATCCTTTTTTTATCTGCTTCCCTAAGTTTGGGGAAATTTTTCGCTTTTGTGGTCATATCTGGCCAGGGACACATTTTGCTATTTGGGAGAATCTATATTCTCCCAAACAACTACTCAGGCTGACCAGTTTTCGCGGAAGTCAGCGTACAAACTCAGCCCACCGTCCACAAATAGGGTTTGACCAGTAATGTAGCCAGCATCATCTGAGGCTAAAAAAGCGACGGCTGCGGCCATTTCTTCTGTCGTTCCCGCACGACACATGGGGATATGACTTTCTACAGTGGCCTTTTTTTCGGGGTCATCTATCCAAGCTTGATTGATTGGTGTGACTGTCGCTCCTGGTGCTACAGCATTGACGCGAATGCCTCGATTCGCATATTCTAATGCTAGGGTTTTAGTGAGATTTTCCATGCCACCTTTGCTGATGGAATAACTCAGATATGTAGGTCGGGGAATAATTTCGTGAACACTGGAAATATTGATGATTACTCCGGAATGGTTTTGGGATAAAAGATGTTTGATAGTTTCACGGGCGCAGAGAAAAGCACCCCGGAGGTTAACTGCTAGGACTTGATCGAAGTCTGCGGTGGTCAGTTCGTGAGATGGGCATTCTGTTTGAATGCCGGCATTGTTAATCAGAATATCTAAGCTACCAAAGTTGTCAACTACACTGTTGACCATTGACACAATATCTGTTTCTTGGGAAACATCACCTTTTACTAAAAGCGATCGCATTCCGCAATTTTCGATGTCTTTACAGGCTTTTTCCACTGCCATTGCTTCCGTATCCGCCCCTGATTCTGGGGTTCTGCGGTAGTTAATCGCTATATTACACCCGAATTGGGCAAGTTTGACTGCGATCGCCTGACCAATACCTGAAGTTGCACCTGTAACTAGCGCATTCTTTCCTTGTAATCCTTTCATAGTCAAATTATCTCGTATTAAGTGAGAGACTAGGAACTGGGGAAGAAGAAAGCAAAACTAATGTTCTGTTTTTTCTGCGTCCCTCTGCCTATTCTCTCCAATACTTAGCCTTTTAACTTCTACTATGTGGTACTAGTACAGCACGGTGTAAATATGCATACCCTTTCCAAATCCCAAAATAAAAGCAAAAGCCTTTTGACTCTTCTGGTGCGAGACGCTACGCGGTAAGCGCAGCTATGCCGTAGGCTTTACGACTGCGCTCAGGGTAAACTTTTGACTTCCGCACAGCGGCTGCTAGTCTTACAGCAGATTAGCTGGTACTTCTTCTGGAACTACCCAATAATAAATGGTGCGGCCATCCACCTTCAATGTCTGTTCTGGTTCCCATTCACCCATATCAAAGGCATGGGAAACAATCCGTGTTCCTGGCTTGAGTTGCTGTAATAGCTGGGGACGGAGTTTGAGGTTAATGTCAGGCAATAGGTAAAGTGTGACTACCGTAGCTTCACTAAAATCAGATTTAAACAAATCTTGCTGTACAAATTGTACGCGATCGCTAACTCCTGCTTCCTGTGCATTTACAGTAGCTTCCTGTACCAGTTCTGGGTTAATTTCTACACCCACACCTCTAGTACCATACTTTTGGGCAGCTGTGGTTACAATGCGGCCATCACCACTACCAAGGTCATAAAGCACATCATTTTCGCCTACTTTTGCTACTTCCAACATGGCATCTACTACTGCCTGAGGTGTTGGCACATAAGGCACATCACCCGGACGTTCTTGGGGTTTAGTTGTGGTTTCGGTTTGTCCCGCTAAGGTAGATGTTTCTGGAGCTTCCGCTTCCACATTCGGTTCTTGCTGTGTGCATCCGACAAATCCCAAGCTTGTGAGACTAACTCCTGTCGCCAGTAAAAACAGCATTTTTTTGTAATTCATCAATTTTTTCCTTGATTGATAGTATTTGATAATCAGCGGTCAGTATTAAACCATTTCTCCCCACTCTCTAGTTAGTTTCTCACACTCTCCCTTGGCGATGGCGATTCCAAAACCACAGGGGGATTCCGGCTGCTACGACCAAAACGCCTACAGATGCTCCTTCACCCGTGTAAGCCAAGCTTGAGTAAAGCAAATAGCCACAAGACGCACAAAATAGCAACGGTGTCAAGGGGTAAAGTGGTACACGAAAGGGGCGTGATATTTCGGGTTCCCGGATTCGTAGCACAAACAGAGATACACCTGAAAGCAGAAAGAAGAACCAAAATACGGGGGCGGTGTAATCTACCATCGTTTCAAAGCCTTCGTAAATCGTGCCTAAGTAAACCAATGCTAAGGCGATCGCCAGTTGCAATAGAAAGGCTTCGATGGGAGTGCTGTGACTTTTTTGCCAACGCCCCATAAAACTAAACAGGGAAAAATCCTGACCTAAAGCGTAATTTGTCCGCGCGCCGGTGAAAATTGTGGCGTTAATTGCTCCCAAGGTGGAAACTGCAATCAACAGGCTGATAAATACGGCTCCGGTTTCACCCCAAATTGAGCGCATTAAATCGGCGGCGACTGCTTCTGATCCAGCCATGTTTGATAAGCCTAATCCTTGGAGGTAAGCTAAATTTATCAGTAGGTAAATACCAGTGATGATGCCAATACTCCAAAGTAGCGATCGCAGAATGTTGCGTTGTTTATTGTGCATTTCTGCCGAAATATACGCCGCTTCATTCCAGCCACCATAAGACAATAGTACAAACACCATCGCCAATCCCCAATTGCCTGATGATGCAGGTTCTGTAGGCACTGTGGAGTTAGGCAGAGTAGTGAGTCCCAAAAATACTACCAGTAACAAACCCAGAACCTTGGCCAGAGACAGCCAGTTTTGTGTCCACTTACCTTGTTGCAAACCGAGAATATTTAAAGCAGTTAATAGGGCGATCGCCCCTGCTGCATAAATAGAAGATGAAAACGTACCTAAGCGCCATATTTGACTTGCATAGTCACCAAATACAAATGCCAACAGCACAATTGAACCTGTTTGAATCACAGTCATTCGCGCCCAGGCAAATAAAAAGGCAACTTCTCGCCCAAATGAACGCTTGAGATAATAGTAAACACCTCCAACATTGGGATACGCTGTGGCTAACTCTGCATAACACAAGGCTCCCACCAGAGATACCAAGCCACCAGCGAACCACAACAGCAGTACAGCCAGATTGCTACCTGCTTGAATTGCCACTAATGCCGGAGTTTCAAAAATCCCCACCCCGATGACAATACCCACAATCAGCGCTACTGCATCGGATAACGTCAGCAATGACTTGGGAGATCCTGCTTCATCTGTCGCTCCTGACTCAACTAAATTGTAGTTTTCCTGACTACTCACATTCATACCTCATTCGTGTTGAGCATACCGAGCGAAGAACAATCCTCAGTATAGCCAAGACTTTAAAATTCAAATCTCAGCACTATTTTTTCTTTCGTGGGACTCGGTTGCGGCCACCAGCCCAAGGAGGGGGACCTTCGGGAGAGCGAATTTCAATCACCGAGCCTGTGGCGCGAGTTATGGTAAAAGCATCAAATTCATCTCCTTTTTTGCCCAACTCACCAGTCACAGTCACTTGCTCTCCCTGAGAAAGGTTGATATTATGCCACCAACTCGGTCCAGCATCAACAATAATTTCTCCTGTGCCATCATTGAGGATGAATTTATTGCCAATGATGCTTTCTACTCTTCCAGCTATAGTGATGGCTCTAGGGCTTTGCAAATCACCAATGGGAGTTGTTTGTGCCAAAACCAATTGTGGAATCGACTGCACAGATATTGTGGCTGCTATTACCGCGATTGTCAACTTTTGTAAAAATCGCTGCATCATAGATGAAATCTCAGAAAACTTTGTAACTTAACACCTACATACAGAGTGAATTGGGCAGTAAATTCATCTCTCTGTAGTAGTTACAAAATATTCAGCAATACAATACATCTGGGGGTATGCTTTTTGGCGATTTCTGCTATAACTTTAAAATCCATCGAGCCACGTTGAGGTAAATTAAAACTCCCAAGACATCAACAGCAGTGGTAATAAAGGGTGCTGACATCAAAGCCGGATCTAGCTTCATCTTACGGAATAAAAATGGCAATGCCGAACCAGCAAATGAGGCGATTAAGCAGATAGCAAATAGACTAATCCCTACAGCCAGGGCTACTTCAAAATTACCTTGCAAGAAGTATGCCCAGACGATGACTACAGTACCTAACATCCCTCCCAGCAGTAGACCCGCGATCGCTTCTCGTTTGACTATATTTAAAGCTTCACTAGGGCGAACGTCCTCTGTATTCAAGCCTCGAATCACCACAGTTGAAGACTGCGCTCCCACGTTCCCACCTGTATCAATCAACAAGGGGATAAAGGCAGTTAAAGCAACTACTTTTTCTAAAATATCTTCTTGATTGGTAATTACCGCCGCCGTAGCACTATTGGTGACCAACAGAATCAATAACCACACTACGCGCTTACGAGCAACAGTAAATAAGTTAGTTTGAAAATAATTATCACCACCTGATTCGACACCACCCAATGTATAGATATCTTCTGTGGTTTCTTGTTCTAAAATATCCAGAACATCATCTACTGTGACAATACCCACTAGACGCTGTTCGGCATCTACCACAGGAATGGCTACAAAGTCGTAGTGCTGAATTGTCCGGGCTACTTCTTCTTGGTCAGTACCAGTATTTACAAATACCGCATCACGGGTCATGATGCTGCCAATAGTTTGCTCTGGTTCAGCCAAAATTAGATCCCGCAGTGAGAGAATCCCAGTCAAGCGACGAGCATCATCAGTCACATAAATATAGTAAATAGTCTCTCTTAAGTTAGCCTGAGAACGAATTTGCGCTAGTGCCTGAGTAATGGTCAAATTTTCCTTGAGTGACAGATACTCAGGAGTCATAATCCGCCCAGCCGTATTAGGCGCATAACCTAACAGCAAAGCAGTTGCATCCCGTTCCGAGGGACTCAGTTGTTCCAATAATCGCCGGACAACTTTCGCCGGTAGTTCGTCAAACAGGCGCGCCCGATCATCAGGCGACATATAATCGACAATTTCCTGTACATCCTGACGCTTAAAATCTTCCAGTAGTGTCTGCTGTACACTAGGGTCAAGGTATTCAAATACTTCTATGGCCTCTCTTTTAGAAAGTAACCGAAAAGCGATCGCCTGGGTAGCTTCTGGTAAACCTTCAATGGATTCAGCAATATCTGCAACCTGAACTGGAACTAACAAAGCTTTAGCACCCTGAAAATTCTTTTGTTCTAGCAACACTTGCAGCTGCTCGCGCACTAGGTCTTGTAACTCTTGTCGGGATCTGCTTTGCATATCTGAATTAATGATAAAGGCAGTGTTCTTTACAGCTAATTTGCTATTACTATGACCAAGTGTGACATTTTACCACCCTATCAAGGATAGTACTACGATTTTTACGCCACTTATCCAGAGCAACTTTATATTTTACTCCCTGACGGACTGGCTGCATAGGTACTGACAAGTCCGACGCGTTCGAGCGGATAAACTAGTTTGTGTAGAAGTTGATACTTTGAAGTATATTTTGGGAATTCAACGCATTCATTATATAGAGTATTGGGAGTTGACAGTCGCTGGAAAATTTGTTATCGT
Organism: Nodularia sp. (in: cyanobacteria); assembly: GCA_007692755.1. Classification (GTDB taxonomy): domain Bacteria; phylum Cyanobacteriota; class Cyanobacteriia; order Cyanobacteriales; family Nostocaceae; genus Nodularia. The sequence continues at coordinate 26,643 of REBL01000142.1, forward strand.
AGACTTGATAAGGAAGAAATATTTAATTCAAAAAAATATATCCAGTCGCTTCTTGAGATGCCAATGTGGAACGAAGTAGAGAATTTATCTGTGCATTAGTTAAGTAGTGGCGCTAAAATCGGCTACTAGGCAAAAGTAAAATATCTATCAATTCACCCGCTACCAAACCGCACAGGGCTAAAACAGTTAAAACCCAAAAAGAATCAGTCTTATTGAAGCCAGCAAAACGCATTTCTAAATCAGCTAAAAATGTAGTTGCTATGGGTATGAGAAAGAGGCTAAAAAAGAGCGACCAAGTTTCCACCAAAGCCACTGATAAACTTAAAAATAAAACCACAACCAAGATTCTAGAGCCAAATGCCACTAACTGCTCTAACCAAACAATGGTTTTTCTGACAATAGCTAAAGTAACAGCAACAACAAAAGCTCCCGTCAACCAAACAATGTGATGAGCAGCAAGATACCACCCCAATAGAGCATAAGCTAACCAGAGTAGTACCAGAGGCATCACTGGAATTCTGTGAAAAAATCCCACATTCATCATTTTTCCCCAGCTTTTCAGAATACAGGCAGACTTATCTTAATTCTAATAAAAAGAATCCCGGTTATTGTTACCTTGATTTTTGTTCACAAAGTCTCTCATAAATCACAGTTATTCAGTTATAGCAACCGCCAGGGTGGTGAGGACATAAAAAGATTCCAAAACTAATTCACAGCAAGCATTTCAGTTTTGACTTTTGCTATACCAATCATTTTCTTTAGGACTTACGCACAAATTACGGAATAACTAACCACACCAGACACAGATAACACAGAGGAATAAGGGTTTGAGTGGTCACTGAGCTTGTCGAAGTGAGATTTTTTGCGTAAGTCCTGTTATTTAGTAAATATTAAATTTCCTTTGGAGATTTTCTACTTCTTCTACCGTTTTTTCTATGCCTCCTTCAGCAATATTTTTCACATAATTAATCTTGATTTCTTCTAACATATCTACAAGTAATTGTTCTAACTCCTGTAAATTATGCCGTTTTTGTAACTCTATTTCTAAAGCATCACGAAAATTCTTTGTTAACCGGGCAGTTATCTCTGCACCAACTGGATCTTCTAGTGCTTTAACTAAAGTTTTGTAAACAGAGTTTGTTAAGTTTTCAGTTAACTGTTGAATTAATTGATTAGGTAATTGATTCAGACCAGGAAACATCTGTAATTGGCGGATAACCGGAGATTCATTCAGAGTGCTTTGAATAGTGTGATGTATTAAAGCTGCGATATCAGGCTGAATTTTGGGTATGACATCATAAATGCTCACTTTTACCAAGCGGGCAGTAATCACTTGCAGTTCGCTTTGGTTATTTATCTGCACATAAGGACGACGGGATTCTGGTTGAAATAACCAACGAGAAACATCTCCTTTTTGAATAGAATTTTGCATTTGGTCTATCACCTGAATACCTACCATCTCTGTGATTTCTTGAGCAAAACCCACAGCAAAATCTCGATTAATTTGGGCTTTGAATGGGTCAAGATTTAATAATTGAGATTGGTAAAGGCGAACAGTTACCGGAATTACTCGCAACCATCGGGCAAAAGGTAGCAGCAAGAAAATATCATACCAGCGTCGCAGCATTGCTTCTAACCAATTCAACTGAGGATTTCGGCGACTGGTCTGATATGTCCGGGATAAAAAATTTAACGCAAATATCAGCACAAAAGGCAAATCAATTAACCAGAAATAATCAATGAATTTACCAAAGCGATTAATATCTCGATAATAATTGGCTTTAATTAAAGGGCGAATATCACTATTCCAAAACCCTATTTCTTGCTGCCAACCAGCATTTTCTAAATAATCTAGATTCCAAAACTGAGCAAAAGCATCACGCGCCGAGTTAAAACCTGTTCTTTGGCGCATTTCCTCTTGAATCTTTTCTAAGGTACTGCTTTTATCTGCCACTGCAAAGGGATTATCTTCGATGATTTGCCAACTGAGGCGACTTAATCGTTCTAGTTGATTTTCCACTTCAGGCGATCTTAATCCGGAGGTTATCACTTGGGCTTCCAGATTTTCTACCTGTTGCAGATAATTTTCAGTTGATGGATGAGGTTTAACACCTTTAACTGGGTCATATAATTGGGTGAGGCTGGGGATAGCTTGCAGATAAAAATCTCGTGCATACAAATAACTGAGATCAAAAAACACCAGCCCTAAATTAATTAAGGCCAGAATCGCAATCAGGCGTTCTCGGAAAAGATTACGGGGGACAGAAGTTTTTTTTTAGCCAGTCTCATTGTCATCACTGAATTAGACAAGTTGATTTACAAAGTAATTGATCAACTTTCATTTTTTCATACATTGCTCACTTTCAGGAATAGATATTTAGGAAGATATGTGATTCTATGTATCGTAGGACGAAAAAATAAATTAAATAAAATGCTTCATGGGTCGAAATTCGATTTTTTACAAATTGTTAACGGGAAGATTGCACTTGAAAATCAGCCAACAGCACAAAACCCTCAACGCGACAATCTAAGTTTTGTAGCCACACAACTACCTCGTGATTACTGTTGTGATACAAGGTATAGTCTAAATCGTCTTGAACAAAATTCATTTGATTAACTCGATTGAAAATCTGTGTAGCAATATTTTGGTTAAAACGTTTATCCAATAATTTTTGTAGTCTTGTTGCTTTAGCTCTTGGCACTGCAAAATTTAGCATAGTAATATCACCATCCATAGCCTGTTGCAACTGGGCAATATTCTGATACTTTCTTCTGCCGAGAGTTCCCTGAGTAGGAATTAGCAGCGCTGCAATTCCACTTCCCAAGTCTTGCTGGTTCAAAGCAAAATAACGCCAATCACCATAAGCATACTGAACTAATCCATCATCACCATCAGGCAAAACCAATCTCGAATGTAAGCCCAAATCAACCACATAAACAGTAACTGGCTGCACTGGGTCAACTGGGGGAATGATCACTGCCGGAGAGGCAATTAAAACTACTGAAATTGAGGCTACTATTGCCAGAATGAATATAGATATGCGACGAAAAATATTCACTATTACGTCTGAATGTGCGTTGTTCAGGACTAGGACGGCTTTGTATCCAAGCAAACAAAGCTGCCGTAGCAACTAAAATTGTTGTGATACCTGTGGCCAATTGAAGCATGATACTGTAGCGCATAATTAAAACCTCTGAAAAAACTCTGCGTACCTACCCTGCGGGAACGCCTAAAGGCGTATGCGCTACCTCCGCGCCCCTCTGGGTTTAAACCAGATTGAAATGTTCCATGTGAATATTAGTCACAGGAACCTCAAGTTCATGCAACGCCGCCTCTACCTGTTCCATCATTTTCGGTGATGCACAGATAAAATACTGCCTTGTCCCACGCCGCTTGGGTATATAACGTTCCAGCAGATCCTGATCCACATAACCCGTTTCCCCTGACCAATCCTCTGAAGGATTTCTCAGCACATGGACAACAGTTAAGTCTAACTTTTCTTTGAGTTCCTCCAGTTCTTCGCGGAAGGTGACATCATCCCAAGTCTTGCTGGCATAAATTAATAAGTAGGGACGTTCATCTTTGCGTTCAGCTTGGGTAAAAAGCATACTAATCATAGGTGTGATGCCAATACCACCAGCGATTAAGACAAATCCCGCTGAGTCTTCATAGCGGTCAGTGGTAAAAACTCCATAGGGGCCATCGAGGAAGGCTTTGGTTCCCGGTTCAATATCTTTGATACCTTGAGTAAAGTCTCCCAAGGCTTTGATACTAAACTCGATACGTTCTGGATTCTCGCCACTGGAAGACATAGAAAAAGGATGTTCCCGCATCCGAAAGGGAGAAATACCCAAGGTAATCCAAGCAAATTGACCGGGTTGGAAGCGAAAACCTTCGTGTCCTCTTGGTCTTAATGCTAATGTCCACACATCTCCCCGTTCTGGACGCACTGCTTCCACTAGGTAGGGCTTTTTTTCCATAAACCAGGGTTTCACTAAACGCACATATATCAGTAGCCAGAAGGCTGTGAGGGCGATCGCGATCCATAAAACGGCTTTCCAAAACAATCCCAGGTAATTACCCACCCCTAAACCGTGTGCTAGTCCCAACCCAACTGCGAGAACTGCCAAAACACCATGAGATGTCCGCCAAGGTTCATAGGGAATATTTAGTTGCTTGCGCCAGACGGTGGTAACAATCAGCAAAATTAATGCTAATGTCCCTAAGACTGCGGCTCTAGCTCGCCAAGGGGCTGTGATAAAGTTTAATAATTCTACGGTTTCTGGCTGGACTATGAACAGAATTAGCGGGTGGATCAGGATTAAGGTAAATGCTACTAGGGAGATGTAGCGGTGAAACTGGAGAATGATATCAACTCCATAGGATGCTTCAATGCGATTAATCCGGGCTGTGAGGGCAAATTGCAGCGCCAGCATTGCCAAGCCGATGAAACCAAGGGCTACAGAGAACTCAATCCAAAAGTCTCTACCTGTGGGCGGATAGATGAGCAGAATCAGTAGAGGCAAAATGGTAATGAAGAGATAAGCCCCTATCCAACCTGCTGCTACAACTATTGGACTGTGCATTAATAAACTTTTCATTACCGATTACCTCCTAATTTCTCCTAATTACCTGATTGCATTGAAGCAAGCGATCGCTTATTAATTTCCGGCCAATTCACCACGTTCCACCAATTAGTTAAATACTCACCCCGACGGTTGCGATATCTCAGGTAATATGCGTGTTCCCAGACATCGTTACCCATAATCGGATATGCACCATCCATAATCGGGTTATCTTGATTAGCTGTGGTGACGATTTGCAGTTCTCCGGCTGGGTTACGTACTAACCAAACCCAACCACTACCGAAGCGATCGCCTCCTGCTTGGTTAAACTGTTCTTTAAACTGATCAAAACTGCCAAAAGTTTCGTTAATTTCTGCGGCAATTTCGTCTGTTGGTTCTCCACCACCATCAGGACTCATGATTTGCCAAAAAATTGTGTGGTTAAGATGTCCACCACCGTTGTTGCGTACCTTTGTCCGAATATTTTCCGGGACATTATTTAAGTCTCGCAGTAAAGCTTCCACACTGCTGGTTTGTAAATCTGGCTCTTCCTTGAGAGCATCATTCAGGTTATTTACATAACTAGCATGGTGTCCATCATGATGTAGTTTCATTGTTTCTGCATCAATAGCTTTTCCTAGTGCCGCATAGTCATAAGGCAGTTTTGGTAGCTGTGCGGGACTAGCACTCAGTTCCCCATCCGGAGAAGCTACGGGAGAAGATGATACATTTGTGAAAGTTACTTCAGGAGATGGTGCTTCTGCTACGGGTACTGCTTCACAAGAAATCAGTACAATTGCTAGCAGCATTCCTGTGAGTACAAAAGCAATTTTTTTTCGGATAAATTTGGACATAAATATTCACACCACCGTTAATGTTTGTATGATAAGATGATGAAGTTTTGCTGTTATTTAACAATAATTATTTAAACTCCTGTTCTGACAATAGCCAAGAGAATAGAATTAACAAATGCTAAAGCAATAGAGCCAATCAATGCACTCCAAAAACCCCATCTGAGAGTAAATCCCGGAACTATAGCAGCTGCTATAGCAAAAATAATCGCATTCAAAATAAAGAAAAATAACCCAAAACTCAGAATGATCGCGGGTAATGTCACTAAACTCAGAATTGGCAGCAAAATTGCGTTCAAAACTCCGAAAACAGCCGCCGAAATAGCCGCTTTACCAAAACTATCAATTTCAATGCCTATTGGTAGTTTAGAAATAATTAAAAAACTGATTGTAGTCACTAACCAAGTGAGAAGAAGATTTAACATTGTTGATTCCTCAATACGCTTAATTTAAAAAAGTTTCAGTTTTACCTTAAAAAACAGAACATAATTTTAATTTTCTATTTCCGTACAACTAAGCTTTTATCATCGTTAATTTTAACATAAAAGTTACATTATTTAAGTAATTTTATTAATATATTTCCTTAGATATATAAATAAAAATTATGAACAAAACTATCGACAGATATACGATTAATTTTATTTTGCTAAATATATAATTAAAACATTATCGGTATACAAAAATTCGTTGTTCAGAGAAAAACAAGAATAACTATATTATCTTTCTTTCAGGGATTACTAACTTTATCAAAAATATGCTAAACAAAGGCTAAGAGGTAACAGCTTAGTATTCAAGCATCAAATGTCTTCTATGATTATTACTTTGGGACTTTTCTGAACTCAACCTGGAACAACATAAGTTTTATGGAGGAATTTATGATTCTGAAAATTTATTCTTATTTGCCAATTGCAAATTCTGCAAAAAAGCAAGTTTCAGAAAATAATCATTAACCAGTGATAAACGCTAATACACTTTTATGGCTATTCCTAAATTAACAATTAACTTGGTATCAAAAATCAACATATTGTATGTAGTTGAGGGTAAATAAAATGTCTGTTGAGCCAATTTTGCTAAAAAAAATAGCTGAAAATAGTAATTTTTCTCAGGTAACTCGCAGTGAAGTTAAACAAGAGCAAATGCAATCAGATGGCTTAGATATGCATGATATAGCTTTAACTTTATCTCCCATAGCTTTACTCTTCAGTTGGGTAATTTTTTTCCTAATCTTGCAAAAAGTTCGGACTTTTTTAGACAATAAGATGGTTTTTTCTGTCCAGGGGTTACATAAAGTTCCCTGTAAAAATTGTCGGTTTTATTCAAATAATCATTATCTAAAATGTGCAGTACAACCTTCTATTGTCCTCACGGAAGAAGCGAAAGATTGTTCCGAATATTCACCGAAAAATGGCAAATTTACGCCAAATAATCTCTTTAAATAAAGTATTGATTATTTCCATTTATATGCTTATATTTCACTGAATCATTAAGTAACCTGACCTAAATCTCGTTGTCGCTCCAACCAGTTAGCCAAATCATGGGCGGTAATGATACCCCTGAGTAAGTCGTTTTGAATCACCAGTACACGTCGGACTCCTGAATCTTGCATTTTTTGTAGAACTTTAGACATCTGCTCTTCTGGACGGGCAGTAACACGGTTTTCGATAGGAATCATTGTATCTTTGACAGTGCGATATTCCCATTCTTCTCTAGGAATATCCTTGACCTGATTTAAGGTAATAATGCCTATAGGATGACTATCTTCTGTGACTGGAAAAGAATGATAGCGACGACTCAGAAAGCATCTATCCACTAACTCTTGGAGGTTCATGTCAGGATTGACAGTTTCGGGATGAGGAGTCATGATTTCTCCCGCCCGTACCCCTTCTAAACTGGTACGAAGCAAAAGTTCTTCATAACTAGTTTCTGCGGCGTTGTACAAAAACCAACCGATGAGAATCAACCAAAGTCCGCCCAAAATCGCGCCCCCAAACATCTGCAAAGCACCGAAGGCAATTAACAGATAAGCTAACCATTTTCCCCCGTTAGAGGCAATTTTTGTGGCTTTTTTGAGATTACCAGTATACTTCCAGATAATCGAACGAAAAACGCGACCGCCATCTAAGGGAAAGCCAGGGAGCATATTGAAGATAGCTAAAGCTAGATTAATCGCCGCAAGGTAAGCAAAAACACCTGTGAAGACTACACTCCAGCCAGCATTTATGCCCACATACCAAATTAAACCGAAAAGACCAGCTAGCAACAGACTCACAAGCGGTCCCACCCCAGCTATTTGGAACTCATCTCCAGGAGTTTCAGCATCCATGCGAGTCCGGGAAACTCCACCAAAAATAAATAGGGTGATACCTTCTACGGGAATTCCTTTAGCCCTGGCGACGAAGGAGTGAGAAAGTTCATGTGCCAGCAGCGAGGCGAAAAATAGTAGTGTTGCTACTATCCCCATGCCAAAATAAGTAGCCCTATCAAATCCTGGATAGTTCGTGGGGAATATACCCGCGCTTAAAGTCCACAGGACGAGGAAAAAAATTAATAGCCAAGACAAGTCTACTCGGATTTCAAACCCGAAAATAGAACCAAGACGAAAACCTTGCATCATTCGTAATTCGTAGTATTTCCTGCGGAAACGCTGCGCGTAAAGCCTACGGCATAGCTACGCTTAAAGCGGAGCTTAATGCCTCCGGCACGCTGGCGCGAACGCTTTAGCGATACGTAATTCGTAGTTTGTAATTAAAAACTTCCTATTGTCTATCCCAAAAGGTTTGTATACGTCACCGCAAGTATAGAAAGAGGTAATTTATTTTGCATCTAGCAAACGATAGAGAGTTAAGATATATCTTTTGATTATTGCTATTTTGTGGGTAAAGCTTCTGGTTGCACTGTGATTTGTTGTCTGCTACCATCACGATTGATCGTAATTTGCATAGGTTCACCAATGTTAGTAGCTTCTACTTGTTGCTGCACTTGCTTGACATCTTGAATCGCCACATTATTAATACTTTCAATAATGTCACCGGGACGCATTCCAGCCCGGAAACCCGGCGAGTTGCGGGCGATTCCCAGAACAATCACACCTGTATCTTGAGTAATTCTAATTCCGACATCACTTTGATTAATTTTTTGACGCAGTTCAGGACTTAACTGAGCCATTTGAATACCGATGTAGGGATGTTCTACTCGTCCTTTTTCGATTAATTGTTCTGCAATGCGTTGAGCAGTGTTGATGGGAATGGCAAAGCCTAACCCTTGCGCTCCTTGGATGATAGCGGTGTTCATCCCAATCACCTCTCCTTGAGCATTCAGCAAAGGACCGCCAGAATTACCGGGATTAATGGCTGCATCGGTTTGGATAAAATCAATTCGCTCGGTTGGTACACCCAGACCGGCTACAGAACGCTGTGTAGCGCTGATGATTCCTTGGGTAACTGTATTATCTAATCCTAAAGGATTTCCGATGGCGATCGCAGGTTCTCCCGCCATTAAATTATCTGAGTTACCCAGCTGAACGGTTGGTAATTCCGTAGCTGCAATTTTGACAACAGCAACATCAGTCACAGAGTCAGCACCCACCACTTCGCCCTGAAAACTGCGACCATCTTTTAATAAAACTGTGACGTTATCTGCATTGGCTACCACATGAGCATTAGTAAAAATTAAACCATCAGCAGTAGTAATAAATCCTGAGCCGAGACCTTGTTGTTCTTCTTCCCTTGTGGGCAACTGTCCCGGAAAAAATCTTTCTATTACCGGGTCAGGAGATATTGCTACAGTGCGTGTAGAGTCAATTCGCACCACTGCGGGGCCTACTTCTTGGACAACACGCGTAACATAATTGACATTTGGATTTGTATTAGAATTGGCGGTTGATGTCGCTAAAAGGTTTGGGTTTAGTGGTTGTTGAGCATTCCTGACATTTCTGGTAGGAATACTACATCCACTCAGGAGTAAAACTAAGCAAAAAGCCGATTGTTGTAAAAATCTTTTCATAAGCCATGCTCAGGAACTGGGGAATAAAAGCCCAATCACCTTGAGGCGATGTTTTACTTTCCATTGTAGTCAGGGAATAGCAGCATTTCATCCTGGTTTCATCTTTGTCTGCAATGCTCAATAGTGGGTTAAAAATCACTGCACAACTTGACTCTCTAGTTAACTGGAGAGTTAATCATATAATCGGAATTATGTCTTGTGGATGAAAGTTATGCAAATTCTATCTTTGAAAAATAAATTTCTGGCGTTGAGCTTTGTAATGTTGACCTCCTTAACTGGCGCAGTTTTGACGGCTTGTTCTACAACGACTTCTGAAAACCCAGACCCCAATACCACTGCAACCGAAACCAGTGACCACCAGCATCAGCACCACGGTGGTATGGATCATGCAATGGATTTAGGGCCAGCCGATGCTAGCTATGATTTAAGGTTCATTGATGGGATGATTGTTCACCATCAAGGGGCGGTGGTTATGGCTCAGGATGCACTGGAAAATTCACAACGTCCTGAAATTAAGCAACTAGCAGAGGAAATTATTACCGCCCAAAATCAAGAAATTGCTCAGATGCAGCAGTGGCGTTCAGCTTGGTATCCCAACGCTGGGGATACACCTATGGCTTATCATGCCGAAATGGGTCACATGATGGAGATGACTCCTGAGCAAAAGCAAGCCATGATGATGAGCATGGATTTGGGTGCGGCTGATGCTGAGTTTGATTTGCGCTTTATTAATGGGATGATTCCTCACCATGAAGGGGCTGTGGTGATGGCTCAAGATGCGTTGCAAAAGTCTCAGCGTCCGGAAATGAAGGAATTGGCTGAGGAGATTATTCAGACGCAAGAAACGGAAATTAATCAAATGAAGCAGTGGCGACAAGCTTGGTATGAGAAATGAGGAACGAACCGCAAAGTACGCAAAGGTCACAAAGGAAGAAGGAAGAAGGAAGGAAAGTAAGTAAGACTTGGTATAAGGATTTTTGATTGCGATGCCTAATTCTCTGCGTTCCCCAGCATTTTTAGCGGTGCTGAGTCTGTTTTTATTGGCTAATCCTGTAGTAGTAGTTGCTCACCCTGGACATGGTGATGAGTTTCATAGTGGAGGTGATACTACTCCTTCTGTGACTCCGATTCAAGTTGATGCTGAAACTTCTCAACGGCTAGGTATTAAAGTTGAACCAGTGAAACGCCAGCCATTAGCTGTGAGTATTAAAACCACTGGACAGATAGAAACTCTACCTAGTCAAGAAGCTCAAGTGACTACTCCTATTGCTGGGGCAACAGTGGTAGAGTTATTGGTTGAGCCTGGGACTGTGGTTAAACGTGGTCAACCTGTGGCTGTGGTGTCTAGTCCTGAGTTGGTATCGCTGCGGGTGGAGTCTGAGGAAAAGTTGGCACAAGGTCGGGCGGAGTTACAACAAGCTCAAGCTGATTTAAAATTAGCCCAACAAAATTACAGCAGATTGCAAGAAATTTCTGCCGCCGAAATCGCCGCAGCCCAAACTCAAATCGCTTTTGCTCAAGAAAAGTACAGCAAAGACCAAGAATTAGCTGATGCGGGGGCTTTACCACAACGTAATGCTTTAGAGTCTCAAACTCAACTAGCTCAAGCTAAATCACAACTAGCTACAGCTAACAGCAGTCGTGATGTAATTGCGGCTCAAAATCAAGTCCAACGCGCCCAAGCTGCTGTGGAAGTAGCTAAATCACGAGTCAGTCTCAGTAATAATATATATGAAACTCGGCTGCAACAATTAGGTATTCGTGGTAATGCTAAAGGATTAGTCACAATTACAGCCCCAATTTCTGGTACAGTGGCAAATCGGGAAGTTACCCTTGGTCAATCCTTCCAAGATGCTGGTGACAAATTAATGACCATTGTTAATGACAGTCGGGTATTTGCCACGGCGAATATATATGAAAAAGATTTAGAGCGAGTCAGAAACGGACAACAGATATTAGTCAGAATTGCATCTTTACCTGAGCGTACATTTACGGGACGCATTACCGTAATTGATTCTGTAGTCGGAGGTCAAACGCGAGTTATCCCTGTGAAAGCTGAAATTAGTAACCCAGGCGGAATCCTCAAACCAGGGATGTTTGCAGCATTAGAAGTCCTCACAGACCAAACATCTGCACCCATCTTAGCCATACCCAGTTCGGCTGTAGTAGAAGCCAATAATATCAAACAAGTATATATACAAAACGGTAACGCCTATCAACCAGTAGAAGTCACCTTGGGTCAAACCTCCGGCGACATGGTAGAAGTTAAAACTGGCTTATTTGAAGGAGATTTAATAGTTACTCAACGTGCGCCCCAACTGTATGCTCAATCCTTGCGGGGTGGAAGTCCCAGCACCACAGCAGAACACGAACACACCCCAGTCAACTCAGAAATTACAACATCCAGTTTACCACTGTGGCTAATGCTAATTGGAGGAAGTGCGATCGCCTCTTTAGCCTTCATCACAGGAGCCTTCTGGACACACCGCCGCCAGACACATTTACTACCAGCAACCAACCCCCACATAGACCAAGAAATACAGAAATAACGCAAAAACTCTCTAAAACCTCTTACCTTTGTGTCCTTCGTGTCCTTTGCGGTTCGTTTCTCCTCCAAAAACTAATACACACACCAAATAACTCTCCGCGAACCTTTGCGCTAACCTCCGCGCCCCTCTGCGTTAAAACCCTCCTCCTCCATGCTTAACACAATCCTCAAATGGTCAATAATCCAACGCTGGCTAGTAGTCCTCAGCGCCATCATCATCACCTGCTTAGGAGTATATAACCTCACCCAGATGCCCCTAGATGTCCTCCCCGACTTCGCCCCACCCCAAGTAGAAATTCAAACAGAAGCCCCAGGACTAGCACCAGAAGAAATAGAAACCCTAATAACCCTACCCATAGAAAGCGCCGTCAACGGTACACCAGGAGTAGAAACCGTCCGTTCCTCCTCAGCCGTAGGAATTTCCGTCGTTAAAGTCATCTTCAACTGGAACACAGACATTTATCAAGCCAGACAACTCGTCACAGAACGGTTACAACAAGCACAACAAAAACTACCAGAAGGTGTAGAAAACCCGCAAATTTCCCCCATTACTTCCCCCATCGCCACAGTTTTACAATACGCCTTCACCTCAGAAACTATCCCACTCATGGAAGTGCGGCGCTTAGTAGACAGAGATATTACCAATCGCCTACTAGCTGTCCCTGGAGTTTCCCAAGTGATTGCTTATGGTGGAGATGTGCGTCAATATCAAGTTTTAGTAAATCCTGCCCAACTGCAAGCCTTTAACGTCACCTTAGATGAAGTCACATCTGCCACTAGAGAAGCTAACGTTAACGCTGCGGGTGGTTTTTTGATAAATCCCGACCAAGAGCTAATTATTCGGGGCTTAGGGCGGATTGAGTCCGTTGAGGAACTGGGAAAATCAGCCATAACTTCTCGTAATAATACACCTGTGTTACTGCAAGATGTGGCAGATGTCCGCATTGGTGCAGGTTTAAAGCGTGGGGATGGTAGCTTGGATGGTCAGCCAGCCGTTGTCGTTCTGATTAACAAACAACCGCAAAACGATACACCCACAGTTACTAAAGCCATCGAACAGGCGATGACAGAAGTGAAAGTTGGCTTACCCGCAGATATTGTAGTTACAGAAACCTTTCGCCAAGAAAACTTTATTGCAGCTGCTATCCACAACGTTACCAGTTCCCTGCGAGATGGGATAATTATCGTTTGCATTATCCTGTTAATGTTTTTGATGAACTGGCGCACCGCCATCATTACTTTAAGTGCCATTCCTCTATCAGTATTAATTGGAATGATGATTCTCGGCTGGTTTGGTCAGGGTATCAATACTATGACTCTGGGAGGTTTAGCCGTGGCTATTGGGTCAGTGGTGGATGACTCGATTGTGGATATGGAAAATTGTTACCGGGGTTTACGCCAGAACCAAGCAGCCAGAAATCCGGTGCATCCTTTTAAGGTGGTTTATAACACTTCGGTAGCAGTCCGAGTCAGTGTAATTTTTTCTACAGTAATTATTGCCGTTGTCTTTGCCCCCATTTTCACCCTCACAGGTGTGGAAGGTCGGATATTTGCCCCAATGGGTGTCGCCTATTTGGTATCAATTTTTGCTTCAACTTTCGTCGCCATGACTCTATCCCCGGCACTGTGCGCGATTTTACTGGCAAATCGACAACTACCCACAGATGATACTTGGGTGAGTGCTTTAACAAAGCGCCTTTATCGTCCTATTCTCGGTTTTGCTACGGGTTTTCCTCAAGTTATTTTAGTGGTGGCTACAGCTTCCTTAATTGCATCCTTGGTAATTTTGCCGACCTTGGGACGGGTGTTTTTACCAGAGTTTCAGGAATCATCTTTAGTGAATGGGATGGTGCTTTATCCGGGAAGTTCTCTAGAAGCGACTAATCAAGTGGGATTTGCTTTACAGGATGCACTCAAGGACGACCCCAAATTTAAAACTGTGCAGTTGCGGTCTGGACGCGCCCCTGGTGATGCAGATGCTGGGGGGGTGAATTTGGGTCACTTAGATGTGGAATTGAGTGCAGAAGGTTTGCAGAATCGGGAAGCCAGTATTGAGAAGCTACGGGCTGAGTTTGCCAAAATTCCCGGTGTTGCGCCGAGTATTGGCGGTTTTATTTCTCATCGCATGGATGAGGTATTATCAGGAATAAGAAGTGCGATCGCAGTGAAAATATTTGGCCCTGATTTATCAGAATTGCGCCGCTTGGGGTCAGAAATTGAGGCTGTCATGGGGGATGTTCCCGGACTGGTAGATTTACAACTCGAACCCCAAGTCCCCATTCGACAGGTGCAAATTAAATTTAGCAGAGAAGCCGCAGCCCGTTATGGCTTAACTGTGGGAAATTTGAGTCATACTCTAGAAACAGCGTTGAATGGGCGAGTTGTTTCTCAAGTGCTGGAAGGACAACAATTATTTGATTTGGTGGTGTGGTTACAGCCGGAATCACGCAATAATTTAGATGTGATTCGCAACTTATTAGTAGATACTCCCACAGGTCAAAAAATCCCTCTCGCTCAAGTTGCCAGTATAGAATATGGAACTGGACCAAATACCATTAACCGGGAAAATGTTTCACGTTTGATAGTTGTATCTGCAAATGTTTCTGGTCGAGATTTAGGTTCAGCAGTAGATGAAATTCAAAATAAAATCAGTCAGTCAATACAGTTACCCACTGGCTATTTTATTCAATATGGCGGACAGTTTGAATCAGAACAACGCGCCACCGCAAATTTACTGTTATTTGGCGGAATAGCATTTGTTGTAATTGCAGTTTTAATGTATTTTGCTGTTAAATCTGTTGCGGCTATGTTGATGATTATGGTTAATTTACCTCTTGCACTGGTGGGGGGTGTTATTTCTATTGCGTTAGGAGGCGGGATTATTTCTGTGGCTTCGTTGGTAGGATTTATTACTTTGTTTGGTGTGGCGACACGTAATGGTTTGTTATTAGTAGATAATTACAACAACAAGTTGGCGGAGGGAATGCCTTTAAAGGAGGTGATTTTTCAGGGTTCTATGGAGCGTTTAGTGGCGATTTTAATGACGGCTTTAACTTCGGCTTTAGGAATGGTTCCTTTGGTGGTGGGGACTGGTGCTGGTAAGGAAATTTTGCAACCTCTGGCTGTGGTTGTGTTGGGTGGTTTGTTTACTTCTACGGCTTTGACTTTGTTGGTTTTACCTGCTTTGTATGCTCAGTTTGGTAAGTTATTGATGCCGAAGGAAATACGGCTTTCTGGGAATATGGAAAACGGTAGGGCTGTGGGCGCAGTTTGGGAGTTTTAAACGAACCGCCAAGTCGCCCGCGCGCAGCGATGCCCGCAAGGGCTGTAGAGCGCCAAGGGAAGAAGGCGGTTTACAAGTAATTTGTATTTTGTAGATTTGAAGGAGTAAATCAATGAAGTCACTATCATCAGGTTTGGTTGTTTTAGGATGTACAGGGTTGCTTTTTGTGGGTGCTTGTAATAATGGTAATCCAGTAGCTAACACAGAAAATCCAGCTACTACCAATGCGGAAATTCCGGCTGATTCTGCTGCACCTGTAACGAAATCAAATCACCAGCATGGCGCAACTAAGGGCGGTCAAGTTGTGGAAACGGGAGACTATCATTTAGAGTTCTTGGCTGATAAAGAAGCTGGGGGAAGTCACTTGGATTTATATTTGCTGACTGGTGATACTCACGAAACTGTACTTGATGCTAAAGTGACGGCTCAAATTCAAACTCCTGATGGTGAGGAACAAACTATTCCTTTTACTTATGATGCTGAGGGTAAACACTATACGGCTATGCTGAATGAACAAGCGTCAGGACAGTATCAAGTGAGAATTACCGCAGATGTTAAAGGTGAAACGGTTAACGGGCGTTTTAGTTTTAACCGATAATGGTTAGAAGATGCAGTTCCTATGTTTTAGAGGCTGGAGGAAGTAATTATGAGCGCTTTAACTTTACAATTACCTAATCATTTGCAATTTACGGATGAAGAATTTGCCCAGGTTGTTGCTGCTAACAAGGATTTACGCTTGGAATTATCTGCTGAAGGGGAATTAGTTATCATGTCACCTACTGGGGGAGAAACGGGAAACCGGAATTTTGATTTATTAGGTCAAGTATGGTTTTGGAACCGTCAACATAACTTGGGTAAAGCTTTTGATTCTTCCACTGGCTTTAAACTTCCCAATGGTGCAACTCGTTCTCCTGATGCTGCTTGGATAAGAATGGAAAAATGGGATGGTCTCACTCCCCAGCAAAGAAAGAAATTTCTGCCTTTGTGTCCTGATTTTGCTGTGGAATTGGTTTCTGAAACTGATGATATCGCAGACACTCAAGCCAAAATGCGGGAATATTTAGCCAATGGTTTACAACTTGGTTGGTTAATTAATCCCCATGACCAACAAGTAGAAATTTATCGTCCTCATCAACCACTAGAAATTTTACAATCTCCTACAAGTTTATCAGGTGAAGAAGTGCTTCCCGGTTTTACTTTAAATTTACAACAAATTTTTGCATAGTTCGTAGTCAGGACTTTAGTCCTTTCTTATAGCACATACACCAGATTTCTGGTAAATAAGGTACACGCTCAAATCAGGATTTAATGAATTGTCCACAGATGATATATGTACTTGATTTACTGGCAAACTGCTGTATCAAATATAAATAATCACCCTATTTTTTTAATACTAGGGTCTTTTATAAATCAATTTTATTTGATGTATTTAATATGTAGCATATAGCCATACAGAATTTTCATCATGATTTCATAATTGGATGTCAAACTAGTTAAAGTAGTTAAATTGAATGTATGTTCAAATATGAAACTGATAAAAAATTTACTTTGCGCGGCTACATTTACTCTGGCAATTACAGCTGCTTTTGTGCCTGAAGTTTCGGCTAGTGGAAAAGCCGGAGATCATCGAGGTTCCCATTTGATAAACAGTATGGCGATTCCTAATGATTTTTACGCGACTAATACCACTCATAAAATTTCAGTTCATGTCCAAGGTACACCTCTCAGAGAATTGAAAATTAATGTCCCGAAAGGAGTAAGAATTAATCAGGGAATTACGGTAAGAAATCAATCAGGTGAAAATCCCTCAGTCACAGTTGCGATGAATGAACAAACAGCAACTATTGCTTTTTCTGAACCCATAGAACCGGAGACGAAACTATCAATTTTGATGAATGGTGTAAATACTGTAGGGTATAATGAGTCTTGGCAATATCAAGTTTATGCTCAGAAAGTCGGATTTACAGAAGTAATTCCCCTGGGTATAGCTCACATTCAAACCTACCGTTAACAAATGAGGGTTTTACTGGTCGAGGATGAACCAGATTTAGGTGCTGCTATTAAACGGACTCTTACTCAAAACAAGTATTTAGTTGATTGGGTAATTGACGGAGATGCAGCATGGGCATATTTAGAAGATAGCTGGACTGAGTATACTTTAGCTATTTTTGATTGGATGTTGCCCAAAAGTTCCGGTTTGGAATTGTGTAAAAGATTGCGTAACCGTAATAGTTCCCTGCCTATTTTGATGCTGACAGCTAAGGACAGTATGGAAGATAAAGTGGCTGGACTAGATGCAGGGGCTGATGATTATTTGGTCAAGCCTTTTGGAATGGCGGAATTATTAGCTCGGTTACGCGCTTTGCAAAGGAGGTCGCCCCAGTTTCAGCCACAAAAGTTAACTGTGGGTAATCTGACTTTAGATTACGGTAATAATGTGGTTGTTACTGGAGATGCTGCGGGTAATTTTCAGGAAATTATTCTGACTTCCAAGGAATTCCAGCTATTAGAGTATTTTATGAAGCATCCAAACCAAATTCTGACTACTGAACAAATTCGGAATCAGCTTTGGGAGGTGAGTGCGGAACCTGTTAGTAATGTGGTGGCGGCTCAAATGCGTTTGTTGCGGCGGAAGTTGGTTAATGGTGGGTGTGAGAATATGATTGAAACTTTACATGGTTTGGGGTATCGGTTTAATTTTAATTGATGTCTCACGCAGAGGCGCAGAGGCGCGGAGAGTTAGAGTGAGAGAGGATGAATGATAATAAGCTGTTTCGGCAGACGCGGTTACGTTTGAGTTTGTGGTATGCGCTGGTGATGGCTGTGATTTTTAGCCTGTGTGAGTATGGCGTTTATAGGGTGGTTTCTCATACTCAATGGGTAACTTTAAATCGTGAGTTGGAATCTGTGGCGGGAACTCTACACGATAGTATTGAATTGAAGTTACAGGAACCAGGGATTTTGGAACCTGTGATGCAGCAACTTTTACCTAATATTTGTGTGGTTGGTGAAAGTTGTGTTCAAGTGCAGTCACGTTCTCAGCGTCATGTTTTAAGCGCTATTAATCAAAGCAATTATTATGTGCGATTTTTTGATAATTCTGGACGTTTGATTGCGATCGCAGGTGTTCATCCACAGGGATTATCTTCTGATTTTAACAAACAAACGTGGCAAAGTTTCACAGATAATCAAGGAATTCTTTACCAGCAAATTTCTTTTGAACTGCACACTCAAGATAATCGCGATTGGGGTTATATCCAAGTGGGGCGCAGTCTGGAAGATTTTAGTACATATCTGGAAACGATAAAATTAACTTTGGCTTTGGGTTTACCAATTGCTTTGGGTTTGGTGGGTTTTGCTAGTTGGTGGTTAGCAGGTTTAGCTATACAGCCAATTTATCGTTCATACCAACAAGTTCAGCAATTTACAGCCGATGCAGCCCACGAGTTACGCACACCTTTAGCAGCAACACAGGCGACGGTAGAATCAACGCTTTTGATGTCCCAACTCGATGAGACGGAGGCGCGGGAGATTCTCACCACTATACAACGTCAAAATCAACGGCTGACAACTTTGGTGACAGATTTATTATTGCTGACTCGTCTAGACCGTCAATCTGTACCGATACAATACGATATGTGTTGTTTGAATGATATTCTCAATGACTTGATTGAGGAATTTGCCGCCTTAGCGATCGCCTCTGATGTAAAATTGATTTCTCAGGTGGCAATGTCTGCATCTCTCAATGTCATGGGTAATGAAGATCAGCTTTATCGCCTATTTTCTAATTTAATTGTCAATGCCATTAAATATACACCAGCAGGCGGAAAAGTCACTATTGATTTAGACCGCAATGAATATTATGCTGTAATTCAGGTGCAGGATACAGGTATTGGTATTCCTGACTCAGAAATCACGAGAATTTTTGATCGCTTCTATCGAGTCAATAGCGATCGCTCACGTAAAACTGGCGGTTCTGGATTAGGTCTGGCGATCGCACAAGCAATTGTTCATGCACACAAAGGCAGTATAACCGTACACAGTGAATTAGAAACAGGTAGTAAATTCACTGTAAAATTACCTTTCCACAATAGCCCTAAGAAAAATTTCGCTCGCTTAATTAAGGACTATTCAATTGAATTAACACCCAAGTTAAATAAGTCCCGATAGGCCCCCAAAGGGCATAAGGTAAAAACAACCAAGCAGCAGTTTGAGAAATAGGCTTAACCACAAAAGCCAAAATATAAACTACAAGCGTCGCCAAACCGCCCAGAACCAACCCCCCAGTAAGACTGCGAAGCTCGACCACAACGGGACTGTATGCTGATGTTAGTATAGCGATCGCCGCATAGCAAGCCATTAAATACCAAGGACGAGAGCCTTGTTTAGAGAGTTTTTCCCAAACAATAATCGCCGAGATAGTCAAACAGACCCAAATAAACCACCAAATCACCGGCACTAAAGATTCAAAGGTAAACCAGCCGGGACGCTGCAAGTTCTGAAACCAAGGGTCTTGAAGCGATGTGAACAAACCACCGCTAAAAAACAAAGCTGCCGAAACTGCCGTAATGATCCATCTAGCTTTCACTGTGAAGTTCCTGCCATAGTTGGATTACGTTTTAGTTTAGATTGAGATATCCATCCACCGCACCTATCTTAAGTTTATATTTTTCGGCGTTGCTGAACTAAAGTATGAAATGCCAAAATCACCTTGCTTTTTCTTCCTACCTTTGCGCCTAACGCACTTCGTGCTAGAGCCTACGGCACGCTCCGCGAACGCTGCGCTGATGCGCCTTTGCGTGAGCCTAATCCATATATCAGCAACGCCTATGTTTCAATCATTTCCTAGTTGCATGAATTCTCCAAGGTTGCCAAATTTGCTGTTTCACCTCCACCTCACCAGATTTAACCACCGCATCCCAATGGGTAACTTCCCCTTCCCGCCAAAACTGCAAATCTACACGAGAATTACCAATTTCTACGTGCTGAAGTTCAATTTCCGGTAGCCATGCTGGTAAATGTGGGTCAACGTAAAGCAACCCATTAGGCGCATCGGCTTGTAAACCCAGGATTGCTTGAATTAACTGAAAAACTGATGCCGCAGCCCAGCCTTGAGGCACGTTGGCTTCAATGTAAGGAACTGGGAAAGCTCCTGGTTCCCGCTTAATTCCCGCAAAAAGTTCTGGTAAACGATAACTAGCAAAATACTTGGCTGCATCAAAAGTACCGTGAGCAACTTCGGCTACTTCCGCCGCAAAACCATAACGTTTAAATCCCATAGCAATGATCCCATTGTCATGAGGCCATATAGAACCTAAGTGATAGGAATAAGGATTATAAGCTTCATTTTTGGTACTTAATGTCCGAACACCCCAACCACTCCACATATCTGGTTGCATCAGCCGCTTCACCACACGGGCTGCACGTTCAGGACTGGCGATACCACTCCACAGACAATGACCTGCATTTGAAGTGAGCGATCGCACTGGTTTCTTCTCTGGATCTAGACCAAAAACATAACAGTCTAAATCTTCACTCCAGAAATGCTCTTCAAATCTTACTTGCAGTTTAGCAGCTTTCGTGCGTAATTCTTGGGCAAAATTTCTTTCTCCCAAAACATCAAACACCTCCGCCATTCGCATCCAAGCATCAAATACATAGCCTTGTAATTCACATAGTGCCTTTGGTGCTTTTACCTGAGTTCCATCGGGATAGACAACTGCATTACCGGAGTCTTTCCAACCTTGATTTTCAATTCCCCCTGATGATTGCATTTGATATTCTTGAAATCCATCACCGTCTAAGTCTCCATAATTATCAATCCATTCCAGACAACGCAATGCTCTATCGCGGTTATTCTGCAACAGTGAATCATCTCCCAACCACTTCCAGGTTTCATGCAAAGTAATTAGAAATAAAGGTGTGGCATCGGCTGTACCGTAGTAAGGAGTATGGGGAACTTTGCCAAAATGCGCTAATTCACCTTGGCGGACTTCATGGAGAATCTTACCCGGTTGAGCATCACGCCAATCGTCTAACTCAGTCGCTTGTAACTGTCCCAACTTTTGCAGCGCCCCACGAGCAAAACCGGGATGAACAATCATATTTTGCAGACTGATAATTAAGCTGTCACGGCCAAACAGCGTCACAAACTTGGGGACACCTGCGGCTGGTAGCCAAATATCAGGTTCAAAATCGTAGTCATATAATCGTAGTGAACCTAAATCGTCAATTGACTGGCGATAAAGTCGCACTACATCCTCATTACCGCAGACAATATCCGTTACCGAGTCCCGCCATTCACAATGTAACCTTTCAATATCTGTACTGATGATATCGGGGTCTAACATGGCTCGATAACACAAATCCACAGCCTCGCGCACGCGCTGATGATCAACCAGATTATATTTACAGCAGGAGTGCCAAGTTTCGCTCGGTTCTAGTGATATCTCAAAAATAACGCGACCGTTTGCATAGTGAGGTTGAGATGAAAAGTTACAAGGTTTATAAATCAAACAACGGTAGAATGTGCCATTTTCATAGCTCGTTTCTAGCTGATTTTCTGGTTCCCGCCATCTCGTTTCAATATGTCCCCGACGCACATATTGCTGTGATTCCACTTCAAAAATATCGGCAAAGTCGGAACCGAGGGCAATTTCTAGATTAAAGTTGACAGGGTGAGAGGCATTATTTGTAATGTCTAAATCCTCATGTATTCCCTGTTCTACTGTGCGGCTAATAATTAACGATAAATCACCTTGAGCAACTTTACCTGCTCTAGAAGTGAACTGGGGATTGATCAGATAAACCCTAGCTGCATAATATTTTGTGGTGGCGGAAGTCAGGCGAATCCAGGGTTTATTATCAACGTAGCAAGCATAATGACTTAAAAATCTGGTATCATCGCAAAAAATTCCCAGATGACTATGGGAATTGATTTCTCCACCCAAGTCAGTGGACATAAAGGTACTGCCATGATTAATTGTCAAAATTGGTGGGCCGACAGTTACTCGCATAATTGAATATTTACTCCTTAATTAATACCTTGAAGGGCTGGAATTACTTCTTTACCAAAAACTTCAATAAAATTCTCCTGTTGGCGATTAACGTTGTGGAGATAAATTTCGTTAAATCCCAGTTCAATATCTTGCTTTAGCCAGTCAATATGTTGTTGCGGAGTGGCTGATATTCGGACATATTTATACATATCTTCTGGTTTAACAAACTCAGCGATCGCTTCAAATTGCTTGGGACTGCGGAGGTCTGATAATATAGGACTTGGTAAAATATTTGTCCGCCATTGATCATAAGCGCCCTCTAGAGCTGTAGTCTCATCGGCTGCATAAGACATCTGGACTTTTAAATACATTGGTTTTCCCTCCCCACCACCCCGGCGAAATGCCTCTACAACTTGCTTCAACATTTCATAAGGGTGAGATACAGTAATCATTCCATCCGCCCAACTTCCTAACCATTCCGCAGTGGCTGGGGTAATTGCTGCGCCAATAATTAACGGTGCTATGGCTGGTCTGGTATAAAGCTTTGCTTGTTCCACATTTACCAGACCGTAGTGAGTAATCGTTTCGCCTGTCCAGAGGGCGCGGATCATCTCAGCACATTCTTTGAGCCGCATATTGCGGACAGCTTTCGCCGGCCAAAAATCCCCTGTAATCTGCTCATTTAATGCCTGTCCACTGCCCAATGCTACCCAAAACCGTTCGGTGAACATTTCACTCAAAGTAGCCGCAGCTTGAGCAATAATCGCCGGGTGATAGCGCTGTCCGGGGGCGCAAACCACACCAAAATTCAACGGTGTCGCCTGCATCGCCGCACCTAGCCAAGACCAAGCATAACCGCTTTCGCCCTGGCGATCGCTCCACGGATGAAAATGATCAGAACAAGATATGCGACTAAATCCAGCTTGATGCGCTGCTTGGACGTATTTTAAAAGAGCGCTGGGCTTAAACTGCTCGTGAGAGGCATGATAGCCAAAAAATGCCATAGCCTTAACTCCAATCTCATATTTAAAATTTGAGGATAAGTAAATTGAAGCAATAGAAAATTGCTAACTTCGGAAATAATCGATGCTGCTAATATCAAACTTAATTTTATCTATTTAATAACTTAACCATTCAAAACCAAAAAGACAAAAAAAGTTATTATAAAGCTAATTTTTCCCAAAATTTGGTAGATGCGATAGACAAAAATAAATCTATAAATATGAAAGATTTAATTTCAATTACTACTTTACTTTTTACAATTATGGTAATAAAACTATTACCACCCTTAGACAGAAGTAACCTAGTGTTTAACCACCTAAAAAATCAGTCTAAAAACCAATCATTACACTAAGCTTTGATACCCTAGAAGGATGCAGATATCAAAAAAATGACATTTTTTTTGATTTTTGCCATAGCACATCCTAGTCTAATAAAGTACAAAATTATCTGCGTTTATCTGCGTCCATCTGCGTTTAATTATTACTGCTTGTACCTCACTTGAATGGTAATTGCTATATCTCCCCAATTGCAAAAAGCTGTAAATACCCCCATCCCTAGTTTTAACGCCGTAAAAACAACTGAGTGATGTAATAAGTATTATCAACCCGCCAAACTCCTACACCCGTTTCCGTAAAAACCGGACGCAGAATATTTTCACGATGTCCGGGGCTGTCCATCCAACCATCAACTGCTACTTTTACAGGTTGAGGAACATTCGTACTTTTGAAGAGATTTTCGCCTACTACCCAGTAGATAATACCACCAGCCCTTACTCTGTCCTGGAGAGTGCTGCCATCATCGCCGGTGTGACTAAAAAAGTTATTCTCTGCCATCTGTCGGCTGTAATTACGGGCAACCTGTGCTAGTTTCTCATTATGCTCTAGAGGCTGGAGTCCTTCATCTTGACGCACCTCATTAATGCGTTGTCGAACTGCAATCTCTATTTGCTCAGTTGTAGCAGATTGGGTTGGTTGTGGCGGTTGCGGCGGCTGACCTGATGGAATCTCGACTCTAGGTAACGGTGGTAAATATTCAACTACCTGTTCACACCCAGTTAAAATCAGCGTCATCGCTGACCCTACAACCCATAAAATTTGGGATAATTGATTTTTCATACGGAATTTATCAGGCTTTTAGGTTAATTTTTATAAGTGAAAATAGTCGAAAATAAGTTTATAAAAAATCAAAAAAGCAATTCATTTAAAATGAATAAGGGTTAGGAATTAATCACACATCTATCTTTTGAGATATATTAATAATAATTTTTTCGATTAATATTGCTGATTAAAATGCTGTAAACTATTTGTCAACCAATCACAGAAAAATATTTAGCAAAGGAAATTTGCTGTTCATCTATAGTACAGCATGGCAGCAAAATAACTTTTTTGTCTTTTGACTGTAGATTATTAATTTTTCTTAGTCCGCCTGCTTGGACTTGGTTTGTATAACTGATTGTTGGGGTTAGGTATAAGAGGAAATAAAAATATGAAGATTGGGCAATTGCTGGGATTCTTTGCGCTTGTTGTTTCAGTTTACATACTTTGGGAAATACGCCAGTTATTATTATTATTATTTACAGCCATCGTGCTGGCAACAGCCATTAACCAACTCGTGCAACGGTTTCAACGGTCTCGGATGCCGCGAATTTGGGCTGTGTGGCTTAGTGTGCTAATCGTCTTAGCGGTGTTAATCACTTGTTTTGTGCTAATTGTGCCACCTTTTATTGAACAGTTTGAGGAATTAGTCAAGTTATTTCCCAGTGGAGTAGCTCAGATTCAGCAGATGATTACGTGGTTAGAAGGTACGATTGTCGGGCCGTATATTACGAACTTACCAGACATTAACAATTTAATTCAACAACTACAGCCATTAACTGAAAATCTTTTGAGACAAGCAATTTCTTTCTTCTCTACTGGATTTACTGCGGCCTTAGAATTTTTACTAGTAATAGTTTTAACATTGATGCTGTTAGTCAATCCCCAACCTTACCGTAATGTCTTTGTGCGGTGTTTCCCGTCATTTTACCGCCATCGGGTGCAAGAAATTCTCACTTTGTGCGGCGAGGGTTTGGGACACTGGACAGTTGGGGCTTTGATTGAAATGCTATTTATTGGCTTTCTCAGTGGGTTGGGGTTGCTGATTTTACGAGTACCCTTAGCACTCGCTCATGCTGTGCTAGCAGGATTACTCAACTTTATTCCCAATATTGGCCCCACCTTAAGCGTCATTTTACCAATGACCATCGGCTTTCTCGATGCACCTTGGAAAGCGATCGCTGTTTTAATTCTATACCTAATCATTCAGAACATAGAAAGCTACTGGCTAACTCCCACAGTCATGGCCAAACAGGTATCGCTGTTACCAGCCTTTACCCTCACAGCCCAACTCTTCTTTGCAGGCTTTTTCGGTGCTTTGGGATTAGTCATGGCGCTACCCTTAGCAGTAGTGGCGAAAACTTGGATAGAAGAACTCGTCTTTAAAGATGTTTTAGATAAGTGGAAACAAACATCCTCTTAGGAAGTGGGGACTGGCGTAGCGCACCTTCCTAGATTCTCAGTGCCTGCAAAATTAATAACACATCCTACCCAATTCCAGCATAAATAAATATTTTGCCATCCAGACTTGAATCATGCCTAAAAAAATTAGAGAATTAAAAAGCTTACTCAAAAAAGCTGGTTTTGTTTATCGTTCGGCAAAAGGAAGTCATACCCGTTGGTATCATCCTTTATTACCTAGTGACCCTATTACGATTTCCGGTAAAGATGGGGATGACGCTAAAGTTTATATAGAAAAAGAAGTTGCCCACAAATTAGCTAAATTAAAATTAATAGAAAAAGAGGAGTCAGAAGAATGAATTTACCTTATACAATTATTATTCAATGGAGTAGTGAAGACCAATGTTATTTAGTGCATTTACCAGAATTTCCTACCCAAAAATATCACACTCATGGCGACACTTATGAAGAAGCATTAAAAAATGCTCAGGAAGTGATAGAAATGCTCATTGAAGAATATCAGGAAGATGGCAAATCTTTACCATCAGCTAAATCTTTAGAACAATTAATCAATGTTGCTTAAAAATCAGAGATTTGTTTCTTTTTCGCTGGCTTGTATCCCTTACACAAACCTTGATAAAGAAATAAAGTGGCGATTGGGGAAGTGGGAGGGAAAATATTGTGTTTCCCCAATAACCAATAACTAATGACTAATGACTAATGACTAATGACTAATGACCAATGACCAATGACCAATGACTAATGACTATCCCCATGATCCCAAACATCTTCCAGCATCGGGGCTAGTTCCGTATTTAACCGACCAGCCTTGACAAACTCGGCATAAGTATCAGCCTCAATCGCCAAAAGTTCCTCCCGAAACTGTTCAGTTACAAAGGTGCGAAGATTGGGATACTCAACCTGTAACTTATCAATTTTGATTTTCAGATTTTCCATCTCCCCTTTAATCAGTGTCTCTTGGTAACGGTAAAACTCTGGGTCAATACCTGGACGGTTATCTTCTTGGAGGTGCTGCAAAACACGTTCTAGCGCGACATAACGGGTAGCTAGTTCGGAATATCGATCCCGCAGAGGTGCATCACCCAAAAGATTCAGCTTCTGTAACAAAGGTTTAATCGTCAATCCCTGAACGAGTAGAGTAAATAAAACTACTCCAAACACCGTAGCAATGATTTTTTCTCGCTCTGGCAGTCCTATGGGTACACTTAAGGCTAAGGCGATAGAAACAGAACCGCGTACCCCACCCCACCATAAAACGGTTTGTTCAGGTAAAGGAATTTGATATTGGGTAATCACAGCACTCAATTTACTGAGAAGATAAATAGCTATAGCCCGCATCAAAATCATGGCGGCTACTGTGATACCAATGATTTGCAGGTTTTCACCCAAAACAGCAAAGCGAATTTGGTCGCCAATTAATAAAAATACAATCGAGTTGACAAAATAAGCTAAAAAATCCCAAAATTCGGAAACAATCACCCTAGTGCGGGGATTCATCCCGACGCGAGAACCAAAGTTACCTAAAATCAAGCCTGTGGTGACAACTCCTATTACTCCAGAACCACCCAACTCTTCGATAATTAAGTAAGTCCCGTAAGCCGAAACCAGAGTTAAAGACTGTTCTACCATCGGTAAATCAAAGCGCTGGGTCAGATAAGAAATCCCAAAGCCAATCAATCCTCCCACGGCTACGCCGATACCAATAACCGTCACCAGCTGTAATAAAACTGGCTGGAAACCCAATTCGGCATTTCCTAAAGATAGCGCCACCATAAAACCAAAAGCCACTACCGCCATGCCATCATTAAATAAGCTTTCGCCTTCCATCATGGTGGTGAGACTTTTACCCACGCCCAATTCCCGGAATAAAGCAGTTACAGAAACCGGGTCAGTTGCAGATAAACTCGCGCCAATCAGCAAAGCTGTCGTTAAAGATATCCCCGCTATTTGATTTAGACCAAAGGCGATGCCTGCAATGGAAATTACTACCCCTAAAACTGCATAGAGGCAAATTGTCACCAAATTGCGCTTTAATTCCGCCCAGCGCAAATTCCAGGCAGCTTCAAACAACAACGGCGGTAAAAAGATGAACAAAATTAATTCTGGGGAAAGGGTGACGAGGCGGACATCAACAAAAGCTAACCCTAAACCGACAATCACCAGGAGTAATGTATAAGGTATATGGCGAAACCAACTAAATATCTGCGGTAACGTTGCTACCCCTAAAGATACGGAAAGTACCAACAGAAACTGCTTGAGATTAGTGGTGATAATTTCTTCACCAATTGCTGATTCTATGTTCATAAATAAAACTTGGTATATTTTGCACTTAATTTTGTCTGCTAGGGAATGGGAAATTAGTCAGGTGAACGAAACTCGCCTTTTTTAACCTCCGCCTTCAGTTAAAATTTATCAGCAAACTAAAATAACTTATCAAAATATCAGTGGATGTTACCGAATTAGTCAAAGTTTCAATTATTCTCCTGTTAGTTGCTACAGCTGTGGCGCTGTTATCCCGCAGGCTGAAAGTTCCTTATGCTGCGGGTTTAGTGCTGGCGGGATTGGCAATTACAGAATTGCTACCCAGCCGTATTGGTTTGAATAGTTCTCTCATTTTAAATTTGTGTTTACCAATTTTGGTGTTTGAGGCAGCTATTAATACAGACATCAGTCGCCTACGTAGCACTGTTAAACCCATTGCTTTATTAGCAGGGCCAGGAGTTTTGATTTCTTCGGGTGTGACAGCAATACTTTTAAAGTGGGGATTGGGAATCGACTGGATACAAGCACTTTTAGCTGGGGTGATTTTAGCAATCACTGATACTGTTTCCATGATTGCTGTTTTCAAAGAAGTGCCGGTTCCTTCGCGACTTTCTACCATTGTGGAAGGAGAAAGTTTATTTAACGATGGTGTGGCGTTGGTTGTATTTAGCCTCATTCTACAATTTAATGCGGCTGGCTCACTGTCAATCCTGGATGGATTCCAAGAATTTTTTGTGGTGATTGTCGGCGGTACTTTGGTGGGCTTAGTTGTGGGCTATTTGAGTACTGGTTTATTTGTGCGGTCAGATGAACCGCTTAGTAGTATTTTACTCACAGTGGCTGTAGCTTTGGGCGCTTTTCAAGCTGGGCAATTGCTGGGTGTATCTGGTGTGGTAGCAGTGGTGGTGGCGGGCTTAATTGTGGGGACACAAGGTATTGGGGGGAATGTATCGGCTTCTACTCGCTTGACATTGCTGACTTTTTGGGAATCTCTGGGTTTTGGTGTCAATAGCTTAATTTTTTTGTTGATTGGTTTAGAAGTAAATCTGACAACTCTTTGGTCTACTTTGCCTGCGGTGTTGTTAGCAATTCTGGCGTATCAAACGGGACGAATGGTTTCTGTGTATCCACTGTTAGCAATGGTGGGTTGGTTTGACCGTTCTATTCCGTGGCGTTGGCGACACGTTTTGTTTCTCGGTAATATTAAGGGTTCTCTGTCGATGGTGCTGGCGTTAAGTTTACCCATTGGACTGGTAGGGCGAGAAACCATAATTCCTATCGTTTTTGGGACAGTGTTGCTTTCTCTGGTGGGACAGGGTGTAAGTTTACCTTGGTTGGTGAAACGTTTGAATTTATCTCACTTTTCTGCTTCTAGCCAGCGCGTGGAAGAAATGCAAGCACAATTAATTACTGGTAAGGCGGCACAGGATGAATTAGATAGCTTGTTAAAATCGGGAGTATTACCCAAATCTATCTATGAAGAGATGCGTTCAGCTTATCAGGTGCGAATTGCTGGCGCTGAAAAGGTGCTACGGGAATTTTATAATCGTCGCTCAGAGGATTTTGGCACGAAAAGAGGCGATCGCAGTAAACTTGATGCTATTCGTCGCCGTTTACTATTAGCTGAAAAAGGCGCACTCACCGCAGCTATGCGTAAGCAAATTCTCTCAGAAGAAATTGTCCGCGATCGCATCAAAATTATTGACCAACAATTACTACAATTAGAAGATGATTAATTTCCTTGTGGAACAGGCATCTTGCCTGTTCAGGGCGGGCTAGAAGACCACCCCACGAATTACGAACAACCTTCAATAAAATCGATAACTTGGTGTAAAACTCCCGGCTTCGTCACAATTAACACCGTGGAATTAGGCTCAACCACAGTACTACCATTGGGAATAATTAAATCGGTATGGGGATGGGATTGATAACCAATAATTAGAGAACCACTAGGAAAATTAGGATTTCGAGCAATTTCCGCCACACTCCGACCGACAACATAGCAATTATTGGGAATCAGCATTTTCAGCACCTCAATTTGCCCCTGTTCAAAATGCATCATTGATTCTACTTGGGGATACTCAATGGCATTCACCATTGTTGAAACTGCCAATTCAATCGTGCTGATAATATGATTGGCTCCAGATATCCGCAGAGGTTCAGCAAAATCACGGTGGCGCATCCGCGATAAAATTAGAGGCACACCGTAGTGTTTAGCCAGAGTTACCATTGCTAAATTTAAAGCATCACTTCTGAGGACTGCTGCTAGGGCATCAGCTTTGCGAATTCCCGCTTCTAATAAGGTTTCTGTACTCACGGCGCTGCCTTCAAACGCCATGACTCCCACTTGTTCACGGGCATAACGGCAAGCATTAGGATCTCTATCAATGATGGCGATCGTATGCCCCAATTCTACTAATTTTTGTGCCAAATTTAGCCCCACTAAACCGGCTCCACCTATAAGAACATACATAGTAATTCCGCTATAAACTTTATTAATATTAGCTGAATTAAGATTTTTGCTAGGACTAAATAAACAATGATGATTTGCTGTGTCGTGGAACAATTAAAATGACTTGGAAAACCGCAGTTTCATTTGTCGTCTTTGCTACTTTGCTGACGATTCTCACTGGCTGGCTGATTGCAGTGGGAGGATTACCCATCCAGGAGAGTTTAGATTTTGGCGATGGTGAAATGCGTGTCATACAAACTTGGCTGCGGCTGGCGCTTCCCATTGGGTTAATTCTCCCCGGAATTGCCTTCTTTGCTGGGATAAAGCATCCTCAACTCCGCCAGATTTTTGGCTTCTATTTTTTGGTTCTCCTGGTGCAAATTTTCACGGAACTGATCGTGGTTCGCGTCTGGATATCTAGTTTAGTTGTTTTAATTGGCACGATATACACTGCATTTCGGGTTTGGCAACTTTGGCAAGGGCTAAAATTGGCGACAAAAATTCCACTGCATCGATTTAGCGACAAACTGATCAGAGGTTTATTGTGGTTGCTGCTCTTATTTTGGTCAAGCAATTTAATGATGCTGCTAACTGTGGCATGGCCTAGTATTGTTTAGGTGCCGTTTCCTCTTCCGCATAATTTTTCACAGGATATTTTTTCATAAACTCCTTGAGTTGAGCAACTACAAGGGGATGTGTATCTTGTTCTAATTTGGGTAAAAGTTCTAGCAGCACACGGTGAGAGGCGACACTAAGATAAGCGATCGCGGCTTCCCGGACAAAGCCTGTAGGATGGCGGAGGGCGACTAAAATTTCCTGAATGTTTAAGCGGATGCGGCTAATTTGAGCAAAGTGAAAACAGCAGGCTAAACACCAATCAGAAAGCAAGTAACTCAGTGTCAGCATTCGGCCTAAGCGATCGCTGACTGGCATTTGTTGATATTGGCTGAACCCAGCTTCCACTAAATAAGTCAGTTTTTCTTGGGGCGATCGCTTATCTAAGATGTTCAACAATATCGCTTTGGTGGGCAAATTAATTGTATGGTCTAAAATCTCTAACCCCTGGGCTAAATTTGTTCCTGATTGTGATTTGAGATTGAATGCGGCTGCTTGCATTTTGTCTGGCGAATAAAGTAGTCTCAGTAGTAGCAGCAATCGATCCTTGACATCCATTTCTAACTCTTGTAATGCATTTTGCAATAAGTTACCAATCACTAAAATCCTGTCTGATTGATAACTTTTGAGAATTTGTGGTTTTTGAAAGTCTAAATAGGCGGCGTAAATTTCTGCTAAAAACTTTAATTCCTGCTCAATTAAACCTTCCACCTGACTGTGATGAAAAGTATCAACACTGGTGATTTCTGGTTGTTTATTTATTTTCAGTAAACTGCGGAGAATATGATATCTAGTAGCGCCCCAGGATATCTCTAAGTGCAGCCATAAACTTTCCATCGCTTCGAGAGTAGAAATTTGGGCAATGGTGCGCCAAGCATACATCCGCACCACTTCTGGTTTGTAAATATTGGTAGCCAGTTGCAACAACATTTCTAGAGATTCATTTTCGAGTTTAACCAAAGCCCGCATAGCAGTACTGCGGGTTGATTTATAGTAAAGCGCTCCGAGTAACGCCGAATAATATTCCTCTAAACGAGTTGCAGCAATCGTTTCCAAAACTGCACAGCGTACCCCTAACGATTCATCCTGCAATAACTTGGGGATGTAAATCCGCAACGCCTGTAAATATACAGCTTCTCTGAGCGCTCTCACCCCATTAACTCGTTCCCGTTCTTGTTGATGAGTCAGCATTCGGCGCATAGTTTTAGTAGCGGCGATTTTTTGTAGAGGTGTTCCCTGACGCAAAATTAAGGCGGCGGCGGTGGCGCGGATCAGTGAATGATGTCGCGGTTGCAGGTACTCTTCTAATAGGGTGAGATTAGGATTGGTTTCAGCTAACCAAACGTAACGCAACGCTAGGGCAAAAACTTCGGGATCGACTGTTCCTGCGGGCTGTTCTAACAAAGAGCGCACTTCCAGCCCATAAATAGGATTGACATCTGCAATCAGCATGACTTCCAAACTTTGGCGCTGTAAATCTGAGGGTAATTTGATTAATAAAGGCGCTAAAACTTGTGATGCTCCTTGGGGGTCAATTTGTGCCAATAGTTCAATGCAAGAGCTTTTATCGGCGGTGTTGCCTTTTTCGGCTAAAGCTTTGACTACCCCCTGATGGAAGAAACGCAGACCCACATTTGCTGCACTCAGTTCTCCCCGTTCTGCACTCAATACTAGCAGGTCAACATAACGCGATCGCAACACCAAAACTACTTTTAAACAAGCAGCTGCGATGATTACGGTTTCTCCTACCAATATCCATTTGTGTAGTTCTGGGGGGATAAATTGATTGCTGACAAACACAGTCACCAGAATAATTATACCTGCCAAACCTGTGGCGATCGCTTCGGCGGTTCCCCCGGATAATGTCTGCGTGCGGCTACGAATGCGTTCGGGTATCGGTTGGTATAGCACGGGGCCGCTACTCACAACAAAAGTGTAGCGTAACAGTTCATCCGAGAACTTCAGCCCGACTAATCCCCAAAAGAAGCCTTGGGCTTGTAATGCTGGGACTAAATTTAGTAAAGCGATCGCACCTGGTAAAATAAAGCCTACAGCTACGGGTAGCAGTGCCGCCGTGAAAAATACCCCAAAGCGTTCAGTCACTCGGCTGGAAATAAACCACTGCGTCATTAACTCAAACAGTCCCACAATGCCACCAAATAAGCCTAAAAAGCTAGCCAGTTCGCGGCTGTTTAAAGAAACATTTAGTTCGCGCAGGTATTGAAAATCTACTAATAAGCCAATAATTTGCAAAAGACCGACAAAAGCAAATAACTGCCATGTATAGCGTCTTAATGGTGCTTTGAGGCGGCGGTGTCGGTTAGCTTGTTCCTTGGGAATTAGGCGTTGGGGAGCATCGGGAAAGGCTTTTCGATACTGATGACTTAAATAAGATAAAATACCTGTTCCTAATAAAATCACAGCACAGGCGATGAGAATCACTTGCTCCAGTTTGATGAATTGCAGCATCCAAGGCAAACTAAAGCCACTGATCACATCTGCTACTAATAAACCACTGCTGACCAAAGGATAGGTACGTTTAATTTCGCGGATATTAAATAATTGATTCGCAATAATAGAAGTATTCAGGTCATTGATCACATACAGCGCATCGACCCACAGCCGCAGCAGAAAGACCAGGGCTACTGTCAGGAATGAAATATGTATTCCCCCCCGCAAGGATACGATAAAGATTAATGGCATCACCATACAAGGTGCGATCGCCACAATCACCCAACGCAAAGGAAAAATCTTTTGCAGCCAAGAATAAACTACAACCAGTCCCATACTCATGACAGCACTGGCAATATACATCCAAGGCAGAGGACCAGCCCCATATTCGTCCAAAAACAGTGCCACTGTACTGTCTTCTGCCCACCGCAAACCGACTGATACAGTCGTGTAAAAAGCAAACATCATCCAAGTCCGTTCGCCTTCTTCTGGACGAAGATTCAACCACTGTAACAGTTGTGCTAGAGCGCCTTTATTTACAGCAAACGAGTTTTTTTTGAGTTCCATGCACTGAAAGTTACACTAAGTTGGATTGAGAATCAGATCAGAAAGCACCAGAAGACCACAGAGAAGACAAATGATGATTTCCCCTCATGCTTCTCATGTTCCTGATCTTCATTCCCCACAAACGGCAAAAATCCTGAGCAACCGAGTATTATATTTCCCACTCAGCGCTCAGGACTATCAGTTTTACGAAAATTTCACCGATTTTGGGTCGATAGGAAATTTACCGTTGTAAATTATACTTAGTATCTCGAAAAATTGGCGAATTACCTTTTCGGCGAAATTAGCATCATCATATTTCTGCCTTCTTTTTTGGGTGCTTGCTGGAGTTCCCCAAGCGGTTCCAAATCCTTAGCCATGCGCTTGAGCAAATGCTCTGCTAAGTCACTGTGTTGAATCTCTCGACCCCGGAACATCACAGTCGCCTTCACCTTATCACCATCTTTGAGGAAGCGCTCGGCTTGCTTAACACGCACATTATAATCGTGTTCTTCGATCTTATAGCGCATCTTCACTTCTTTAACATCAGCTGTGTGCTGCTTTTTCCGGGCTTCCCGTGCCTTCTTCTCCTGCTCAAACTTGTACTTCCCGTAAT
>REBL01000048.1 GCA_007692755.1 Nodularia sp. (in: cyanobacteria)
GAATGTAGTTACCAATGGCGATGATTACCGTATCAAATTCAAATATTCCTGCTTCTTTCAGTGCGGCTGGTTCAGTTGAGTCTAGCTGTAAAGCATGACCCACCATTTCTTCATGTAATGCATCTGATACTAGCTTTTCATCAACATCTGTTGCCAGTACTTGATAACCTAATTTGTGTAACGTTGAACATACTGACCTACCAAAACGTCCTAAACCAATTACTGCAAATTGGTGGTTATCTCGACGCAAACTGCGAAAAAAGCCGATAGATGACAGATTCACATTTGTTATCCTTATTTTCACTGCCTGGAACCAGGGTAAAAATGATTACACTAAAATTTGTGATAAATTTTAGTTTTTTGCCTAAGCATTCATACATATCTTATCAGTTGATGTTACAGGCATCGATTGATTAATTTGCCATTAATTAATGCCATATCCACCTAATCAGCTATCCCACAAGTAAACTTTCTTCAGGATAGTGTACCCTACTGGGGCGGGGGTCTCCTAGTACAGCAGCCATTAGCAGTAAAACACCGACTCGTCCCACATACATGGTGACAATTAAAATCAGCTTGGCTGGGACTGAGACGCTACTAGTGATTCCTGTGGAAAGACCTACTGTCGCAAAGGCTGAGACAACTTCAAACAGTAGTTGAATGAAATTTAATTCTGGATCTGTCAGAGAAATTATAATTGTGGACGATAATACCATAGCGACAGAACCAACTAAAACAGCAACAGCTTTTAAAATTAAAGATATTGCAATTTTACGTTCATATAATAAAACGTCTTCTTTGCCTTGAAGAATTGATTTGGTGCAACTAGTGAGAACTCTCAAAGTTGTAGTCTTTATTCCTCCTCCTGTCCCACTGGGACTAGCACCAATAAACATCAATGCAATGGTAATAAATAACCCCGCAGTTGTCATTTGACCAACATCAATGCTATTAAAACCAGCCGTTCTGGTAGTAACTGATTGAAACCAAGCGGCTAGTATCTGGGTAGGTAAATCCAGTGAACCAAATGTGCCTCTATTTTTTGTCTCTATGAGAAAAAATGCGATTGTGCCGATGAATAAAAGGATTAAGGTGGTGCTGGATGCTACTTTAAAATCTAATGAGAAGACTAAATTGGTGGTTTTCTGGAGCAGGCGATCGCGCACCCAAAGATACACTTCTAATATTACCTGATAACCAATACCACCAAAAATGATCAACATTGTAATCGTGAAAACTAATAAGCCAGATGACTGATATCCGATTAAACTATCTGAGAACAAACTAAAGCCAGCATTATTCCAAGCCGAAATACTATGGAAAATCGCCAGCCAAAGTCCTTGATTCCAGCCAAAATCGGGAACAAATGCCGGGAGAAGTAACAAAATGCCTGTGATTTCAAAAATCATCGTTGTGGCAATAATTGACCGGATAATTTGAGAACTACCTTGCATTCCCGGACGATCTAAAGTTTGCTGAATGGCGATTTTTTGCCGCAGGTTAAATTTCCGCCCAACTAACATAATTAGAAAAGTGGTACTTGTCATGTACCCTAAGCCGCCAATTTGAGCTAAGAGCAAAATAAATAACTGACCCCAAAAAGAAAAATCAGTCCCAGTATCAGCTACAGCTAACCCCGTGACACAAACGGCGGAGGTGGCTGTAAATAGCGCCACAATTGGGTCATTCCAAGTACCACTGCTAGTCGAGAAAGGCATCATCAGCAGGAAAGTTCCCACGGTGATCACAGCTAAAAATCCCAAGCAAACTGTGCGAGAAACGGTCATATCAAAATAAATACTTACAAATTATGCTAGGGACGATACATCAGTTAACACCCCTAAAAGCAAAAACACTCTTATTCAATTAAAAACACACATGGTAGCCTACCAGTATGTTTATTTAAATTCGGCATTGTTTTAACACTGCTTTCTTCATGAGTGCAACACTATACCAGCAAATACAACAATTTTATGATGCTTCCTCTGGTCTGTGGGAACAGATTTGGGGCGAACATATGCACCACGGCTATTACGGCGCAGATGGCAGCCAAAAAAAAGAGCGCCGACTGGCTCAAATTGATTTAATTGAAGAACTACTCAAATGGGCTGAGGTAGAAACGGCAGAAAACATTCTGGATGTGGGCTGTGGGATTGGCGGTAGTTCTCTTTATTTAGCAGGTAAGTTTAAAGCTGAAGCTACGGGGGTTACTTTAAGTCCAGTACAAGCCGCGAGAGCCAACGAACGCGCCCAATATGCTGGTTTGAGTGGGAGATGTCAGTTTCAAGTTGCAGATGCTCAAGCAATGCCTTTTGCTGACGATTCTTTCGATTTGGTCTGGTCACTGGAAAGTGGTGAACATATGCCAGATAAAACTAAGTTTTTACAGGAGTGCTATCGAGTTTTAAAACCCGGTGGGAAGCTGATTGTCGTGACTTGGTGTCATCGTCCCACTGATGTTTCACCATTGACGGCGGATGAACAAAAGCATTTGCAAGATATTTATCGCGTCTATTGTCTACCCTACGTGATTTCTTTGCCAGAATATGAGGCGATCGCACGTCAACTTCCTTTAAATAATCTTCGCACTGCTGATTGGTCAACGGCTGTGGCCCCTTTTTGGGATTTTGTGATTGATTCGGCTTTCACTCCCCAGGCGCTTTTTGGGTTACTCACTTCTGGTTGGGAAACTATTCAAGGTGCATTATCGCTGGGATTAATGAGTGACGGTTACAAACGTGGGTTAATTCGGTTTGCTTTGTTATGCGGAACTAAATAAGGGGAGTAGGGAGTGGGGAGTAGGGAGTAGGGAAGTATTGGGTATTACATAATTCCCCAGTCCCCAGTTCCCAGTCCCCAGTCCCCAGTCCCCAGTCCCCAGTCCCCAGTTCTTCACCTACAATTTTTATGAATCAAATTTCTGGTCAGTCTTCTAATTTTCAAGGTAATTGGCTTTATGCTTTTTGGAAGTTTTCCCGCCCGCACACGATTATTGGCACGAGTTTGAGTGTTTGGGGCTTGTATTTGATTGCAGTTGCTATTTCTTCGACTAGTTTTTCTAATGAACAACTGATTTCTGTTCTGGGTGCTTGGATTGCCTGTTTGTGTGGCAATGTTTACATTGTGGGGTTGAATCAATTAGAGGATGTTGAAATTGACAAGATTAATAAACCTCATTTACCGCTAGCATCAGGGGAATTTTCTCAGAAGCAAGGGCAGTTAATTGTCATCACTATGGGCGTTCTGGCGCTGGTTGTGGCTTGGCTAACTGGGCCTTTTTTGTTGGGCTTGGTGGCTTTGAGTTTGTCTATTGGTACGGCTTATTCTTTACCGCCCATTCGCTTGAAACGGTTTCCCTTTTGGGCGGCACTGTGTATCTTTTCTGTGCGGGGAACTATTGTAAATTTGGGGCTATATTTGCACTTTAATTGGGCATTAGCACAAACTCCAGCCATTCCGCCTGCGGTTTGGGTACTGACAATATTTGTTTTGGTGTTTACCTTTGCGATCGCCATCTTTAAAGATATCCCCGATATGGAAGGCGATCGCCTTTACAATATCAGTACTTTCACGATTAAACTCGGCGCACAAGCAGTATTCAATTTGGCGCTTTGGGTGCTAACTGTTTGCTATTTGGGAATCACTTTTGTGGGTGTGCTGCGTGTTGCTGACATTAACCCAGTATTTTTAGTGGTGACTCATCTCGTCGTCCTGGCTGGAATGTGGATGCGAAGTTTATCAGTAGACTTGGAAGATAAGAGTGCGATCGCTGATTTCTACCAATTTATTTGGAAACTTTTTTTCCTCGAATATATTATGTTCCCCGTCGCCTGTCTTTTAGCCTAAATTTATGTTAGAAACTTTTAAAACAACTGATATTTTTGCCATAGTTCCAGTTGTTGTCGCCATGACCATTCTTGGTTATTTCTCTTGGAAAACTTTGAAAACTTCCAACTCTTTCCAAAAAGGAGTAAAACTTTATGAACAAAAAGACTACGAAGGTGCTAAAGGAGCTTTTCGCCAAGTGATTGCTATCAACTCTACTAATGACGTAGTTCGCTTGTTATTGGGAGATATTTTCAAAGAACAAGGCAATATCAAAGAAGCCAGAGAATTATACGAAGAAGTGATTCGCAGTAGCCCGAAAAATCCTGATGCTTACTTGCGTTTGGCGAATTTTTTCATGCAGGAAAATGAGTTAGAAAAAGCCCAAGCTAATCTACAAGAAGCAAAAGCTTTATTGCAAAAACAGCGACAACCTGAAAGAGCGCAAAAAGTCAGTCAGTTGTTAGCTAAAATTACCGCTAAATCTCACAATCAAGTCTAGAATGACTGAGTATCTATCTAGCACACAAAAATTAGATTCTCCAACTCCCTCTCCTAACTATAACCACGATGTACACACAAGTCTTAGTGCAGCGTATCTATTCCGAGTTTCATAGCACAAATCCCCTGAAGAAGACTCAATAAAAAACTGAGTTTAGTCCACTTCAGTGGACTTTAGCTATTAGCCCGGAACTTAAGTTCCGGGCGGCATAAGAGTGGATGTGTTACACGTTAGCCTAACTAGGGAGAGGTTTGGAGTGAGGTTTGATCAAGCTCAGTCAAAAAGTGAAATGCGCCCTATCTGTAGTCAAATTAGTAGACATCTCGATAAATCAAATATGCGTCTTCGCTGAACCATTGTCATCACAATTTATGAATTCCCCCGATATTTTTTGTTAGAGATATCTTGGAGTGGGAATGTGTTATAAAATATGCAATAATAAGCCGATTGCGCGGAGCGCAGTGCCGAAGAAAATCGCATACACTAGTTAGCTATCAATTGTGCAAGATACCGAATCCATCAACGACCTAGCTGCCGCTTTGCAACAACCAGCAGACCTCAGCTTTGAACTTCCCGATCCAGAAGACGAAGAGATTTTAGAGTCAGATTTTCAAGAACAGCTGGATGTCGCTTGGCAGGTATGCGATCGCTTTGACCTGCAAACCGAAATCTGGCGGGGGCGAATTTTAAGGGCGATCCGTGACCGAGAAAAAAGAGGTGGCGACGGACGGGGTACGGGATTCCTCAGATGGCTCAAAGAACACGAAATTAGTAAAAGTCAAGCCTACGCCTGGATTCAACTAGCTAATAGCGCTGATACTCTCCTGGAAGAAGGAAAACTTGACCCCACGTCAGTAAATAACTTTAGCAAACGGGCATTTATTGAAACCTCGAAAGCCGTCCCAGAAGTCCAACAGATGGTGAGTGAAGCGGCGCAGAAAGGTGACCAGATTACCAGAAGAGAAGTGCGCCAACTGACCGACGAATGGACATCCATGTCCTCGGAGTTACTACCAGAATCAGTCAAGGTAAAAGCAGCCGACAACTCCCTTCCCTCGCGCTACATTGCTCCTCTGGTGAAGGAAATGGAAAAACTGCCAGAATCACACCAGAAGTTGATTCACACAGAAATTGATGCTAACCCCGATGTTGACACTCTCAAACAAGCAACTTCAGAAGCGCGTCACCTAGCGAAATATCTCAAATCCGCCGCCCAAGTCCAAGCACTGACACAGGCGGATATTGACATTGAAACAGCCCTAGAAGAAGCCCAAAGAATTGGCTGTTTGAGTATCGCCGCCGATTTAGTCAATCAAGCCTCACAGATAGAACAAACAATTGCCAAGTTGTACATGACTTGGAAACGCATCGGTAATTTAGCAGATCGGCTATATGTCGATACTGGTGCCAGCACACCCAACTTGCGATCGCTTCTAACTTGCATCGAACCCCTGGGTGGTGAAGTCATGGAACTACAGCTGAGTGGCGGTACTGAACACACAATCCGCCTACAAATCCAGGAAACGAATTAGTCATTGGTCATTAGTCATTAGTCATTGGTCATTAGTCATTGGGGATTGGGGATTGGGGATTGGGGATTGGGGATTGGGGATTGGGAATTGCTGAGTCTTAATTTCCCCCCTGCACCCTGCACCCTGCCCCTCTGCCTCTTCCC
>REBL01000170.1 GCA_007692755.1 Nodularia sp. (in: cyanobacteria)
ACCCACGACGTTCACCATGGGAAGATGACATTCTACCACTGAATTACACCCGCAAAGAATGGTTAACTTAACCAAGCCATCTACTATAATAGCACTATATTGGTAATATCTGGTAGCTAATTATCATAACTTCCGCGATGAGTTAGCCCTTGAGGACAGGTTTAAATCCCTCAATATGCCTGTTCACTGTTATTATGCCCGCCTGTAACCTGCTAACTCTATAAATTGAGAAATTATGGCTTATGATTGTGAGCAAGGCAGAAATGTGCTTCACAACCACACGGATGCCTAAGCTACAAGGATAAATCTGCACCTTCTACTTTAGCAATAGCAAAACTGGTGGTGCAATTCTGACGATATTAACATAAAAAATTTTATCTCTCTAAACAACAAATATGTTCAATGCCACTGAAATTTTGATTGATGCCTTTGTTCTCGAAATTCGAGAAGGCTACCGTCGCACATACGGCTGCTTGAAACATGATTATCAAGATATTATCGCTTGGGCGGGTAATATGGCATTGGAAAATATTGCTAATAGCGATGCTCTTTATCACAATGTGGAACACTCTGTTTTAGTTACTCTTGTCGGTCAGGAAATTTTACGCGGTAAACACATCCGAGAAGGTGGCGTTTCTAGTGAAGACTGGCTGCATTTTATCATTTCCTTGCTGTGTCATGATATTGGCTATGTTAAAGGAGTTTGCCGAGAAGACAAAGAAGCAATAGGTTTATATGCCACAGGTCAAGATGGCAAAATGATTTCTTTGCATCCTGGGGCTTCTGATGCTACTCTCACGCCCTATCATGTTGATCGAGCTAAACTTTTCATTGAGGAGCGTTTTGGCGGTCATAAGTTAATTGATGGTGATGCTATTAAAACTAATATTGAATTAACTCGATTCCCAGTACCTGTAGCAGAGGATCATCAAGAAACAACTAGCTATGCTGGTTTAGTCCGTGCTGCTGATTTAATTGGACAATTAAGTGACCCACGTTACTTAAGAAAAATTACTTCTTTATTCTACGAGTTTCAAGAAACTGGAATGAATCAAGTTCTGGGTTATAAAACACCTGCGGATTTACGCAAAAATTACGCTAAATTTTACTGGAATGGTGTTTATCCTTATATTAAAGATGGACTGCATTACTTATCTCTGACACAGCAGGGTAAACAAATTTTGGCTAATCTCTACTCGAATGTTTTCGTTGTAGAACATGAAATGCACGAAGAACAAGCATTATCTTTAGCAGAAAAACCAAATACTTAAAATAAATAGGGATAAATAATATGAATTGGTGGCAAAGACTTCAGAAAAATCCTTTGGCGCGATTTGGGGCAATTGTGCTGTTAATTTTCTATGTGGCGGTAATTGCTGCTGATTTCGTCGCTCCTTATAATCCTCTTGCTTCACAGTCAAATGGTTCACTGTTACCACCAACTCAAATTTATTGGTTTTCACAATCAGGGGACAGGGAATTTCTCGGACCTCATGTATATCCTACGACTCAGGGAGATACTGATTTAGAAACAGGCGATCGCTTATTAATTGTAGATTTAGAAAAGCCTACACCTCTACGTTTATTTGTCTCTGGGGCTGAGTATCGACTGTTTCAGTTGCGTTTACCACTACCGCCTAACTGGGATGAAGTAACTATTTCCCCTGGTATTCCCGTAAATTGGCACTTGTTTGGGACGGCTGGTGAAGCTTATATCAATATCTTGGGTACTGACGACCAAGGGCGCGACCAATTCAGCCGTCTGCTGCATGGTGGTCGAATTAGTATGTTTATTGGCATTATCGGGGTGATGATTACCTTTCCCCTCGGTCTAATAATTGGTGGAATTTCTGGCTATTTCGGCGGTTGGATTGATAGTGTAATTATGCGTTTTGCCGAAGTCCTCATGACTTTTCCGGGAATTTATCTGTTAGTGACCTTGGGCGCAGTTTTACCACCAGGTTTAACCAGTACCCAGCGCTTTTTACTGATTGTCGTGATTACTTCGGTGATTAGTTGGGCGGGGTTAGCGCGGGTAATTCGGGGGCAGGTGCTATCGATAAAAGAGCGAGAATTTGTCCAAGCCGCCAGAGCAATGGGTGGTAAGCCCATTTACATTATTATTCGCCACATTTTGCCGCAAACTGCCACCTATGTAATTATTTCCGCGACATTAGCAGTTCCCGGTTTTATTGGTGCGGAAGCTGTTTTAAGTTTGATTGGTTTGGGAATCCAACAACCTGATCCTTCTTGGGGTAATATGCTTTCTTTAGCCACCAATGCTTCTATTGTGGTGCTGCAACCTTGGTTAATTTGGCCGCCAGCTGTATTAATTATTCTCACAGTGCTGTCTTTTAATTTACTGGGTGACGGGCTGAGAGATGCTCTTGATCCTCGCAGTTTGCGAAGATAAATCATTGGTCATTGGTTATTGGTAATTTCCCACAAAAAATGTAGAGACATTTCATGGAACGTCTCTACAAGGGTTACTTTTGTTTGTAATGTAGTAGTTAAGGAGCCAAAGCGTTACCGCGAATCAGACTACCAAGAGTTTTGGCAGTAATTTTTAGTTGAGTGAAGGGATTGGCGGGGACAACTGTCTTATACAGATAGCTATCAAATGTGAGCTTCTGCACATCCAGGTCATCGCACATTTCCACAAAGGCTTCGCGGGTAGCGTCGGAACGATAGAACACAGTTTGCAGAATGTCCAGGACTTTGTAGGTGAGTCCGTATTTTTTATCCCAGCGCTTCAAGTAAACCTTGAGGTCTTTTTCTGTGGGAATACTTGCACCACTGTTGGACATTTCCACAATGGTTTCGGCACACATCCGCCCAGACTTAGCTGCAAAGTAAATACCTTCACCAGAGGACTTGGTAACATAGCCAGCCGCATCTCCTACCAACGCAATCCGACCGACTACACGACGGGGACGGGGATGTTCAGGGATGGGGTGAGCTTCGACTTTGATGATTTTACCGCCTGCTAACTTTTCGGAAGCACGGGCGCGGATACCAGCTTGTAACTGTTTGATGCTGGCTTTATTGACTTGCATTGTGCCAGTACCGACGGCTACGTGGTCGTATTTGGGGAAAACCCAGGCGTAGAAATCGGTGGAAACGTCATTGCCGACATACATTTCGGCTAAGTCGTTATAGTAGTCCATTTTATCCTGGGGTAAGCGGATTCGCTCTTGGAATGCGATCGCATAGTTATAATCCCCAGCATCCATTTCTTTGGCAATGCGAGAATTAGCCCCATCCGCCCCAATCACTAAATCTACTTTTAGGGTTTTAGTAATCCCCTGTGAACCGCCTTCTGTGTGGTCAACGTAGTGGATTGTATAAGGGTTGGTGTTATTTGTGGGTATATCGAGTTTATGAACAGTGGCATTAATTAAATTTGCCCCTAGTTTTGCCGCCCGGTCACGCAGGAAACCATCCATGACTTCCCGGCGGCACATTCCTATATATTCGTCTTCTTTTACTATATTGATATTAACCTCACGATTGGAAGGTGAAATCATTTTCATCTTCCGCACTCGGCGATCAATAATCTCTGGTGGTAGGTCAAATTCATCCACCATACACAGGGGAATAGCTCCCCCGCAGGGCTTGGCATTGTCTAGTTTCCGCTCAAACAGGTAAGTTTCAATTCCTGCTTTCGCCAGCGTTTCAGCGGCAGATGAACCAGCAGGGCCCGACCCAACAACAGCAACCCGTAGTGTCAAAGGTCTTCTCCCAATAGTTGATAAAAACGTTTAACCCAAGCATCTTATCACGGAGTTTTGCTTGATTTCCCGCTCTGGCTTCAGATTTTGACTTAAATGCAATATTCCTTAATATTTTGATACAAAAATAGGGGATGGGGAATCAGAAATCGGGACTTGTCAATGGGAATCATAAGATATTACCTAGCATTTACCCCTTGTATGCAAATTTCCTCATTCCACTCGTTGACTAGACAAGTCGGTGTGGTCGCAATTACTGGCTATCAAAAACACATTTCCCCCCATAAAGGTTTTGCTTGCGCTCATCGAGTCTTGAATGGGGGTGAATCTTGTTCCCAGTATTTTAAGCGCGTAATTACTGAGGATGGTTTCAGGGCGGCACTAATGCAATCTCGTGAACGATTTCAAGCCTGTAAGCAAGCTAATTACATTTTGCGCGCGCAAGCCGAGAAACCAGAACCACAAAA
The DNA here is from genome assembly GCA_007692755.1 of Nodularia sp. (in: cyanobacteria). GTDB lineage: Bacteria > Cyanobacteriota > Cyanobacteriia > Cyanobacteriales > Nostocaceae > Nodularia. Next base: position 4,199 of record REBL01000170.1, read on the forward strand.
CCCCCAATCACCGCAGAAAAACCCTAGTAGTGACAATCTTGACTGTAATGACTATCTGGATGGTATTGAGTGTGGCATGGATTGTGTTGAAATTCTGAATAATCGGCCTGATTGTAGTGCGCTTGATTGCAGTGGGGCTGACTGTGCTAGCCCTGATTGTAGTGCGCTTGATTGCAGTGATCTTGACTGTAGCTTTCTCGAATGTGGCAGTTGTAGCTAAAAGGTCTCATTCAAATTAACCGAAAGGATCTTATCTGTGATATATGTAAAGCACGGTAATCCTAGCAATAAGCCGTAGATTGAGTTGTAGAGGTGCAAAAAAGCAGTGGGCATAGTAGTTGAGAATGTATCTAAAAATTTCGGGAATTTTCAAGCCGTTGATCAGGTGAATCTCGAAATCAAGAGTGGTTCACTCGTGGCCTTATTGGGGCCATCAGGATCTGGTAAATCTACTTTGCTACGGTTAATTGCCGGCTTGGAAATGCCAGATAGCGGTAAAATTTTGCTAACTGGCAAGGATGCTACATATCAAAGTGTCCAAGAGCGAAATATTGGATTTGTGTTTCAGCACTATGCCCTGTTTAAGCATCTGAATGTGCGACAGAATATTGCTTTTGGCTTAGAAATTCGCAAAGCCCCAGCGAAAAAGATTAAGGGGCGGGTAGACCAGTTGCTAGAATTAGTCCAATTGAGTGGATTAGGCGATCGCTATCCATCACAACTTTCCGGTGGTCAACGACAACGGGTAGCATTAGCTAGGGCGCTAGCTGTGGAACCTAACGTATTATTACTCGATGAACCATTTGGCGCACTTGATGCCAAAGTCCGTAAGGATTTGCGCGCATGGTTACGCCGCCTCCATGATGAAGTTCATGTGACCACTGTTTTCGTCACCCACGACCAAGAAGAAGCGATGGAAGTTTCCGATGAAGTGGTGGTGATGAATAAAGGGCGGGTAGAACAGGTAGGAACACCAGCCCAAATTTACGACAATCCAGCAACGGCATTTGTGATGAGCTTCATTGGCCCGGTAAATGTCTTATCCAACACCTCAAAGATTTTTCAGAGTAGTGGCTTTGATTCCTCACATAGCCAAGTATTTTTACGTCCCCAAGATGTGCTGATTCAAAGACAGGCTAATGGTACAACTGCACCAGCCACAGTCACGCGGTTAATACATTTGGGTTGGGAAATTCAGATAGAATTAACTTTGGATGATGGACAAGTGGTAGCAGCGCATTTAAGTCGCGATCGCTTTAACGAGTTACAATTGGAACCACAAGACCGGGTATATGTCAAGCCCAAAGAAGCGAGGTCTTTTCCCTTGTATTATTCCATTTGACACTCCCCGGTCAGAAACAATAATCGATGTCATGGCACTCAGTGGATCGCTAAAGCTAAACTTCCGCTCACAGGTAGCTTTTCGTAGATAAACTATATCCATTAGCGTCAACTAGGTCTTAGGTATAGCAATTTAAGCAACAAGCGTAAAGCCTTACAATGGCTTTGAGAATTTTTTAGATTTTGTTATATAAATTTGTGATCTAGTTTAAAACTGTTAATTTTGACGATGCTTGGCGAGGGGTTAAGCAATAGCTCCCTTTTGACCCAAGAATCCCCCGTT
>REBL01000251.1 GCA_007692755.1 Nodularia sp. (in: cyanobacteria)
GGGTGTAGGCGGAAATTTCCGGTCGTTGGGTTGTCTCCACTTGGTTGACTCGCTGTACAATTTGTTCTAGCAAGTTTTGGGGTTGATTTGTGGCTGTTAACGATGCTAGAGGTAACAAGGCTGAGTCTTGAAGAAACGGTTCGGGGTTTTCCTCCCACATCTTAATTACCCGATATTCGTGTCTAGTGTTTTCCACTGTAAAGGCTGTAGGAATTTCAATGTCATCTTTGGGTGGCAGCAATAATACTACCACTTGTGTGATTGGTAAGCGATACAACCGATACAACCGCACCCAATAATCTAACATTCGCAGAGGTAGGGGTGGTGTAGATTCCAATTTGGTTTGAAATTCTAAGTGTAAAATCCTACCTTCTAGTTGTAAAAAGGTGACGTAATCGGCGCGGATGGGTTCAATACTCAATTCGGTTTTCAGGACTGTAGCACCTGTTTGCGGTGTCCCTAATACCCAACTGGCGAATTTTTCAGGATGTTTTTCTGATAGCAGTTTGCAGAGATTGTCGAAGGACATTGATCATAGATACCTATTTTATCAAGCGTTGTTATTATCTCGTAGAGTGTTACAAATAAAAAGATACCCAACCAATTAAATAAGTCGGGTATCTCAGCCTATAATTAAACAGATATTGAGTTTATTTTAGAAAATAATTAACGTAGAAATTAGAAGAAATTACCAATTAATTTTGAGGTGGAATCTGTGCGAAAATCGCCGACTGTAAAAATTGGGGTAGTTGTTTCCAAGGAATTGCACCGTTATCTTTATTGATGTACAGTTGCATAAGTTCCAGTAATGCGGCGGGACTTTCATCAACTGGTAAATCAACGATGAGATAGGTAGGTTTTTCAGGGCTGGAAATAGCCGCAACACAGCCACGTTCACACGCCCATAAACATCCTATAGGACGAATTTCTATTTCTGGTGATATGGATTGCTCACGCGATAAATCTGTGATTTTAGTAAATAAAATTTTACCATCACGATGGTCTTTTTCTGGTACTTCTTTAGATGAACGATGGCAGGATGTACAAATAAATAAAGTGTGTTTAGTCATAATTTTAGGGTGTATTAATTAGGTACTTAAATAAATCATCCAACACAACATTAGCCCCCACAGGTCCATATCCAGCAATCCACGCATCAGCATCTACTTGATATACTTTTCCCTCTTGAACGGCTTTCAATTGTGACCATAAGGGATGATTCAATAAACTTTTTACAATAGATGGTTCGTTACCTCCAACAGCCAAGAAAATTACATCCCCTTCCATTCTGGGAATAAGTTCTAAGGAGATATCTTCGTTAACTTTGTCCTGGTCTTGTATAGGTGGACGCGGTAAACCAATATCACGTAAAATTTGCCCACTAAATGATTTATTCATGTAAGTCCGATAACCACCCCAAGACATGATTACAGAAACTTGAGTTTGCGATAATCTTTCACCCATTTGCTGGCGAAATTCTGCAACTCTTTGGTAATATTTGTCTATTATTGCCTCAACTTCTGCCTGTTTTCCCAAAGCTGCACCATAAGTTTTTAACCAACCTTTCCAATCGATATTTTTGCCATCTCCAGCAGCAACTACAGGAGCAATTTGTGACAGTTGCTTGTAATCCAATCGTCCCCAATGTGTAGTTAAAATTAAATCGGGTTTTAATTGTAAAATACTTTCTATATTAGGTTGCCCTAACGTACCTACTGATTGAATACCTACACTTTTTTCTGCTGGTAAAGAAGTGCGAAAATGCCCGTCATAAACGGTAGCACCCACTGGTTTTATACCCAATGATAAAAGATTATCTAGGAGATCGAGCGCTATCACTCTTTGGGGATGAGTAGGAACACAAGTTTCCCCTAGTGCGGTGTTAACCATTCGGCAATCAGTAGATGCTTTGGGAGTATGAGGAACTTGATTGTGACAAGCGGTGATCAAAAAAACTGTCACAATCAACCAGCCGATGTATTGATAGATAGAACGTCTCAAATGGCGACGAATTTTGGCAAACATTGTTTAATCAGAACTGAATAGAAAACGAACCAATGACAGTAAAAGGTGCGCCAGGATAAATGATGTTTCTGCTTTGGGAAGTTTCATAGTAGGTTGTGTTGAAAAGATTTCTGATATTTAGTCCTAATCTCCAGTTATCCCGCTTGTAATAGATGGCAGAATCAGTGCGGAAATAGTTAACCATAGTTGATGTATTTTGATTATCAGCAAAGCGATCGCCTACATAATAAAGTCCTAATCCCAAGCCTAAACCTTGTAAACTACCTTGTTGAATTTCGTAAGTTGTCCACAAACTAGCAGCGTGTTGAGGCACATTAAAAAACCGATTACCCACAGCAATTCTGTTGTCTTTGGTAACAATTGCGTCAGTGTACGTATAAGATGTAATAATTCTCCAACCTGGAAGAATTTCACCTGTCATATCAAACTCAATTCCTCGGCTTCTTTGTTCTCCAACTTGAATCAGGAAATTGAAATTGTCAGGATCAGGTGTCGTAATGTTTGACTTTGTAATTTCAAAGGCCGCTAGTGTTGCGGAAAGTTGTTCTGTAATGTCTGCCTTAATACCAATTTCATACTGCGTACCTGTTGCTGGCTCGAAGGGAGTACCTGCTTGAGAGAAACCAATCACAGGTCTAAAAGAACTGCTATAGCTGGCGTAGAGAGAAATTGGCTCTATAGGTTGATAAACAATACCAGCACGGGGACTAAAGGCTGTATCAGATTGATTCCTGAGTGATCCAAAGATGTCAGCATCATACTCGGTTGTGTCAAAACGACCACCAATCAGAAGTTTTAAATTATCTGTGAGAGTGATTTGATCTTGGAGGTAAATTCCTAACGCATCCGTGCGAAAGTAAAGATTGTCAGCATCGAAATCGATAGCTAGTCTGGGATCAGATAAGTTAGGGAGACCAACAGGATTATAGTTGGGATTAAAAACGTCGATAGGAGGTAAGCTGATACTTTCAGAAAAATTTGTGATGTTTGTATTGCGGCTTAACTCTAACCCCAACAGCAGTTGATGACCGATAGAACCTGTGTTTAACTTTCCTGTGAGTTCTGTTTGTAGAGTGTAGTTTTCACGGGTAGCATCAATATTACTGGCGTTGATTCTCCGTAATCGACCTTCTAAAAGTGGAGCCTGACCAAAGGCAGCAACACCTGTTTCTCTGGTAGATGAAATAGATAAGGCATTGCGAAACTGCCAATTGTCGCTAAATTCATGTTCAAACCTGTAACCAACTCTAAAAGCTGGAGTCTCACGAATAGAAAGGTCAGGATAGCCGAGATAGCGACTGATGGGTATGGGAGTAGGACTACCATCAGTGGAAGGAAGTCCGCGATCAAAACGAAATCTGTTGTCTAGGTATTCAAAGTCAAAGGTTACGGAAGTGCGATCGCTCAGATTCCAGGTAATCACAGGTGCAATTAACAGACGCTCTGTAAAGTTAAAATCGCGGAAACTTCCAGAATTTTGATAAGCCACATTCAGCCGATATAGTAGGGAACCATCTTCAGTGAGTGGCCCTGATAAATCAAAACTGGAACGGTAGAATGCATAATTACCTACATTGAGGTCAACCGAATAGTAGGGAGTGCTGAGGGGTTGTTTTGTGACCACATTAATAATTCCTCCAGGTTCCAGCTGACCGTATAATACAGAAGCCGGGCCTTTGAGGACTTCAATCCGCTCAATATTGGCTGGATCTACCGTGGTGAGCTGGTTATTATCACGAAATCCATTACGATAATTTCCATCGAGTACAAACCCACGAATTAAGTATGCTCCCGCATCTGTACCACCATAATTACCCCGCTTATTGATACCACTAACATTCTCTAGGGCATCTTGTATGCGGATCGTGTTTTGGTCTTCTAATATTTGTCGTGGTATGACTTGAATAGAAGCGGGAATATCTCGCAATGGTGTATCTGTCCTGGTTGCAGTTGAACCTTCTCTGACGCGATAACCATCTTGCTGACCTGTCACAACTAACTCAATCTGCTGATCACCTTGCGTTGATGGTTGTGCTGGTGGAATTTCGCTTTCTGCTTCTGCTTGCGGTTGTGGTGATGGCGTGGAAGCTACAGCACCTGCAATGGCAAAAATTAAACCTTCTTCTGGACTATCAAACAACTCTACAATTGGTACACTCGCCGCACCTGTGACTGTCACCCGGATAGTGTTGTTATCGAGATTGAAGACGCTGATTTCAGTAATCCCCTCAACTGGGTTTTGTGAGGTGAAGGTGAACCCATCACCACTGGGTAACAGCAATTGAGCGTTAGGAATATCTGCAATAAAGTTGTTCTCAGCACTGCGGTTGGTGATTTGCAGTTGTTCTCCTTGGAGTGTCTGTAAAATCACCTCTACCCCTGATTCAGTAGGATTAGCTCGAACTTCATTAATAATAATTACTGTTTGTTGTGTGGCAGCTTGTGATACTACTTCTTCCACAGTAGTTGCAGGTAATTCCACCCTATTCAAACTGGGAATTGCCTCAGCAGACTTCATTGTAACTACTATCCCAGTTAAACATAAACCCGTAACTAATTGCAATTTCTTTAACATTAATTCTCACACCAGTTAGCAATCTCTTTCAAGAAGACTACTATAGTTTGCTGGTAATTTAGAATACCTTTTAGACCACTAGACGGATTATTTTGAACACTAGACGGATTATTTTGTGGAAATAACAGTTATTTGCTGTCAGTTAGCTGGTTTGGTGGGAACTCAAGAGTGATGATTTTGGAACGCAAAGGAACGCAGAGGTTTACGCAAAGGAGCGCAAAGAGAAGGTTTGGTGTATTTAAGTTGTTTTTAAGAGTTGGTCACTGGGGCTTTGCTAATTGATAATATTTAGGATTAACTCCAAATCGTTTGCGAAAAGCGGCTGCAAAATAACTATGGTTTGCATAACCTATAGCACGTGCTATTTCTTTGATGCTCATCTGTCCTTCTAAAAGCAGTTGACGTGATAACTCCATGCGGTGTTGATGCAAGTAACCGAAAGCTGTTGTACCAAATACTTGATGAAAACCAATTTTCAATTTATAATCATTTAACCCTACTTGGCGTGCTAGTTCTATGAGTGAGGGGGGATGATGAATATTTTTCGTTAAAATTACTTTAGCTGCATGAATTCTTTCAATATCATCTTTTTTCAAAACTACTGATTTGGCTATGGAATTTTCTGGGTCGGTTAATTGTTCTAGTTTGAGGGCAATTAATTCTAAACATTTACCTTCTAAATATATACGTTTAGTCATTCCCTGAAATGGACAATTGATGATTTGTTCCAATGGCAAATACATTTCGGGAGTAATTATATTGGTTTCAAAAAAGTTCTGTTGATGGTCTCTTTCTATTAAATCTGTTAAAATATTTGGGAGATGTTCTTGATTATCAATAATAAAACTTTGCAGTAATTCAGGGGTTTCGAGGTGAATATCTACTTTTAACCGTCGCTTTTGGGCAAAAATTATAAAATCATCTAATTGAAAATCTTCATCTGGATGACTCCAGTCTATAAAACTTTGTGTGCCATTTTTTTGAGAATATTCACCATATAAATTAAATCCAAATTCTATAATCTGCTGTTGATTAACTTGACTATCATCAGATTCAACATATAAATCATCATCTAATTCTTCATCAATAATTACGAGCCGCATTCCCCGTAACTGAATCTGACGATGGTATCCTTTACCGAATTTCTGGGGACAGTAATTAATAAAATCAGCAGTATCAGATGTTTCTGGATATTGAGTGTGATGGTTAACTTGCTGCCA
>REBL01000184.1 GCA_007692755.1 Nodularia sp. (in: cyanobacteria)
ACAAAGGCGATGTCGAACGCACAGCCAGACATTTATTAACAGATTTTCGTAAAGGTTTATTAGGTACAATCCCCTTAGAATTACCACCTAATTTGTAGATAAATGTTTCCCGCGATTTTTGAGGAACATTTAGGTGTAGAGACGTTCCATGGAACGTCTCTACAGAGGTTTTCACATGATCACAAATCACGTTCAAACCTCAAATCAGCAAAGCCCATTTATTTTTAAGACAACCGTTTAGCTTCAACTGTTAACGGTAAACTTGCTTTATCGGGTAATTCACGGAATTCTAATTCCCAGCCATTTGCTAAAGTGAGAACCACCCCATCGTTACTATCTGCTTGTTTAACAACTTCTTCTTCTAGGTCTTTTTTAGCAACATAAGCCACCAAAGTTCCCGCATCATTCATCCGTAACATTACTTTCATGAATTCTCCTCAACCGCTTCTAGTTCTCTTTTCCGACAACCGACAACAAACCCTTTCTCTAAAAAATGCACCGCATAGATATAGGAATTTTGGAGATAAGTGCCTATACTTGCTATGTAGCCAATATCTCCTTTGTTCCCTAACACTTCCCCGACTTCTCTACCAGCAAACGTCCCATCATTTTTGATCAGTTTGCGAAGTCTGACTTTTTGACCAATTTCAAAAACAGGCGGTAAATTTAGCTCTAATTCATCAGGTTGCATGAGAGTACCTCTGTTCTCTTACCAAATTCAAAAGTTCTTCAACGGTTAAGTTGCGTTTTTGCTTGACTGACTGCTGACGGACTGCATCCAAGACAGACTGGGTTTCCTCTGGGTTGAGGAAAATATCATTTTGCTGTAGCAAGCTTGTCACCAAATGTCTTCCCGAATGCTTACCCACCACTAACCGTCGTTCCCAACCAACCTCTTCCGGTGCAAATGGTTCGTAAGTCAGGGGGTTATGCAATACGCCGTGAGCATGAATTCCCGATTCATGAGCAAAGGTATTTTCACCCACAATTGCTTTCCAGGGTGGGACATGACAATTCGATGCTGAAGCTACCAGTTGGGAAAGTTCCAACAAACGGCGAGTATCAATGCCTAAATTGATGCCATAGATGCGTTTAATAGACATGACAACTTCTTCTAAAGCTGCATTTCCCGCCCTTTCCCCTACCCCGTTCACGGTGGTATTGACAGATGTGGCTCCGGCTTTGATTCCAGCTAAGGCGTTAGCAGTCGCCAAACCAAAATCGTTGTGAGTGTGAATTTCCAGGGGAATAGACAAAGCCGAAACGAGCTGCTTGACTTTGGCGTAGGTGCTGAAGGGGTCGAGAACTCCCACAGTATCGCAGAAACGAAACCTTGATGCACCCCATTCTTGAGCATTCAGGGCGACATCTAAAAGGAAATTAGGGTCAGCTCTAGAAGAATCTTCACCGCCGACTGCAACCCAAAGACCTTGATCAACCGCAAAGCTGATACAGTCTTTGAGTCTTTGCAAACTTACCCGCCATTGACCATGAAACTTAGCCGCGATTTGGATTCCTGAAACGGGAATGGCGATATGTACTCGTTTCAGACCGCAGGTGATGGAAGCTTTGATGTCTGAAATTACCGCCCGATTCCAACCCAGCAGACTTGCTTGCAAACCTAAGTCAGCAATTGCTAGAATGGCGTGGGTTTCGGCTTCGCCCATTGCGGGGATTCCCACTTCTAATTCGGGAACACCAATCGCATCGAGAAATTTAGCGATCGCTACTTTCTCTTCAAAGGTAAAAGCAACACCCGCCGCTTGTTCACCATCACGTAATGTAGTGTCATTAATTAAGATTTCATTCATCTCAAACATCCCTCTTAGGAATTATTCTTAATATGCTTTCAGTTTTGGGAGCTTATTTCCCTGCAAATTCTGTAACGGTAAATGCCTAATACAAATGCTGATAGCTGACGTGGCGCAGCCATATGATGAATGGTAAATGCTATAAACTCTCAGATTTAATAGTTCATCTTCATGATTATTAAATCATAGCTAAATTCCCACATCATATCTGTATGGCAGAGAACCAAATAGAGGTATATTTTAGAATTGTTTTTACTATTGCTAAATCAAGTATTTTATAATAGCGAGTCATTAAGGTAACTATTAGTAAATCCTCAATACAGCAAAATAGCAAATATGGCAAGAAAGTTAACGGATATAGTGGTTTGCTTGGATGATGACACATGATTTAGTTGTTCTCATCTGGGCAAGCTAATACACTGGAAGTTAGACAGAAAATCTGTTAGTGATGGTCATCTAGCCAATCGAGAATTCGCTCTAATTGCTCTAAGTTGACCAGTCCATATTGCCAGAGAAGCATGGGTAAGGGGCCATTATCAAATTGGCGATGTCGTTGGGCTACGGCAATATCTGCATTTGTCAGTTCGAGTTCTTGATGTAAGAAATTGAGAAATTTTATCTCACTGTTACAGGTGGTCATACAATTTTGGATTTTGGATTTTGGATTTTGGTTCGACCCACAGATAAATCAGGGGGTATATCACGCGGAGGGGGAGTTTAGGAGTTTTGGGTATTCCAGCAGCGTTCTAGCCAATCTACTAGTTCGTGACGTGAGGCGAGAAATTGCATCAGGGTGCTGCGGATGAGGATGGCTTCTAGGAGGTTATTTACTTTGACTCGTAGGGAACCATCGCTGTGACAGCAACAGGGAATCTTTAATTCTTGTAAACGTTGGGAAATTCGCCAGCGATCGCACAAGGGAATCTGCAAAACCTGATAGCCTGGGGGGTCGGAATTATTCGGTGGAAACATGGTTAATGATTTTTGGTCAGCAGTTCTTTGTTCTGGGGTGGAATATTCAGGGTTTGTAATTGTTGTTCTAGTTTCTCGATGCGGGAGAGTAAAGAACTAATTACAGTTGCTTGGTCATCCGGAAGTTTTCCATGTTCGAGGGGATGCAGGTTTACTTTTTGTTTAGGGGAGATAATTCGACCAGGAATCCCGACGACGGTTGCATCTGGGGGAACATCACGCAAAACAATAGAACCAGCACCAATCCGGACGCGCTCACTAATTTGAATATTTCCCAAAACTTTTGCACCCGCACCCACCACAACGTTATTACCCACAGTGGGATGACGCTTACCACTTTCTTTACCAGTACCGCCCAGAGTCACACCCTGATAAATTAGCGTATAGTTGCCCACAATGGCAGTTTCACCAATCACCACACCCATACCGTGGTCGATAAACACACCTTTTCCAATCTCTGCACCTGGGTGAATTTCAATTCCTGTCAAAAATCGCGCCCAGTGAGAAATCAGACGAGGGATAAAACCCACACCCCGACAGTGTAACCAGTGGGCGAGACGATGCAAACAGAGGGCGTGTAACCCAGGGTAGCAAAACACCACCTCTAGCCAATTCCGTGCTGCTGGATCGCGTTCAAAGATAATTTTAAAATCACTCAATAGTGGTTCTAAAAAAGCACCAGAGAACAGATTCTTTAGCAACGATGTCTTTGGATAACGTGTTTTGATTGCAGCCTGACGGTTTTTGATACTGTTTAATGACTGTTGCATCGGTAGTGTTTGGTTCAAAGAGCCATGTGCTATTTTTATGCTTATATCAGGTGACTCCCAACTGGACAGTACATTAAACGCCGATTGGATTTATTGGATTAATTACAGTTGTACTCAACCATCTCAAACCCTGATTTAAGGTAAACTTTAAAATTCCCTTGGGGTAGGGGTGCTAGTATTTAATAATAGGGGTGCTGGTATTTTTAGGGTAGGGGTGGCAGAATTTTTGTACTCACCACAAAAAACATTACCTGTAAGAGTTTGCAGCGAATTAGGCAAGTTATTTTGCAATATATTAAGTTGTACTCACTTGCGCGCCAAGATGAGGTAGACAGGATGACAACTGATATATCTGTATACCCAGCTACGCTCTTATTCTATTATTTAGTTAAGGAAAAAACAGTTTTCTTTATTTTATTTTAGGTTTTGCTGTCTGTGTGTATATATACGTTTTGTAAATATAGATAATGACTTTTCTAAACACATATCTTACACCAATTGCTTCAAAGAACACCATAAAATAAATTATCCCTTCTTGTGGGATGGGCATACTTCTCTACGAGACGCTACGCGGTAAGCACAGCTATGCCCTAGGCTTTACGACAAGCTCAGTACAAGTCTTGCCCGTCGTTGGTGATTAAGTGATAACACTTAAGGCGATTAAGTATCAACTGTGCTAAGACAGGATGGCGTGCATCTCCAGATTCCATGAAACAGCAAAAAAATATATTTAGCCATCTCACCGCCATAGAAAGAACTTACTTATCATTTCCGGCACAGTTTTTATTAAATCAAAATCTGCTTCAAGGAAAAATCCTAGATTTTGGTTGTGGCTTTGGTAATGATGTAAAAATCCTCAGCCAAAAAGGGTTAGATATTACAGGCTATGACCCGCATTATTTTGACCAATATCCTCAAGCTAAATTTAATACCATAATTTGCTTTTATGTTTTAAATGTTTTATTTCCAGAAGAACAAGCTAATATCCTCATGGAAGTATCCCACTTATTAAAACCAGGAGGTAAAGCTTATTATGCCGTGAGAAGGGATATTAAGAGAGAAGGATTTAGAGAACATTATGTGCATAAAAAGCCTACATATCAATGTTTAGCGAAACTTCCCTTTCATTCATTATACGCAGATGAGATGCGAGAAGTATATGAGTACATTCATTATAATCAACAGCGAAATTCAACTAATTATTGTATATTTTGTAATCCTCATAAACATCTCAGACTATTAACAGAATCAGCCACCACCTATGCTATGTTAGATGGCTACCCTATAAGTAAAGGACATACTTTAGTTATTCCTAAACGGCATATTAGCAATTATTTTGATTTACCATTTAAAGAACAATCTGCTTGCTGGTTTATGGTGAATAAAGTCCAAGAAATGCTCAAGGCAGAATTTGCCCCAGATGGCTTTAATGTAGGTATGAATATTAATCGATCAGGTGGGCAGAATGTTATGCACACCAGTATTCATGTGATCCCTCGTTACAAAGGTGATGCTGTTGGTAAAAGTGGTATCAGGAAAGTTATTCCTAAAATATAAATTATCAACAAAAGAAAAAGATCGCCAACTTCTTCAAGAAGTCGGGGATCTAAATTGTCCAGCTTCTCATGCTACTTGTGAAGACTGTTCTAGAGTTCTTGGTTCTGGTAGAGGTTCACCATTTTCCAAAGCTGTCTCAATCAGCATTTCTAAAACTTCTTGAGCATTTTTACAAGCTTCTTCATAGGTATCTCCGTGAGTGCAAGGCTGCATGACATTAGTAAATTCAGGCAGCAAAACTACATAACACTCATCTTCTTCTGACCATTGAATAATAATTGTATATTTCATTCCTTTTCTTCTCCCCACCGCTTTAAAATCTTCTGAGCATACTTCCGCACTTCCTCATCTGGGTCATTTTCTGCTTTGTCGCGCAACAGTGGTAAAGTCTGGGTATGCTGAGGATATTGCTTGATAATTATCTCTAGTGCAATGCGCCGAGGGTTTTCGTTCAATATATCTCCACTCTCACAGGGGTCATTGAAAGCACAATTGTAATAAATATCAAATAACTCAGCCTGATTTCTAGAATGTTTGGCTAATGCTTCAATGGCTGCACCTCGCACATCCGAATCATCATCAGTGGCGCGTTGTTGGAGGATGGTTTTGGTTTGGGGGTCATCTTTGTAATTACTGGCTAATGCTTGGATGGCTACACGTCGCACATCCGAATCATCATCAGTGGCGCGTTGTTGGAGGA
>REBL01000047.1 GCA_007692755.1 Nodularia sp. (in: cyanobacteria)
TTGTAATAACTGCTGCACAAAACGCCCTTCTTTGGTGGTGACAATGTATAGTTTTGTTTCACTAGCAAGGGTGAGCTTAATTTTTTCTAATACACCCGGATAAAATCTATGCAGACTTAGCCAACCGTCTAAATCTGTCGTAATCCATTCATCCCGCAAATTGTCTAATTTTGCGCCAATTGTTTGAGACTGGAGATTATGGTCTAATAAAATTTGTGGCGTAATCGTCGCCCACTCTTGCAGGATTCTTTCTTCAGAAATTTTATCTACCAAGGCTTTGATTAATACTGGCATTTCCCAACCTGTCTCAATCACAGGTCTGAGACGATAAAATCTTAAGGCTAAATCATCTGGTGGTGTATTGTCTACGGGCGACCAAATTTGACAGTATGTGCGCCATGCGACTTCAAAATACTCAATTAGTCCATCGCAAATTACTCCATCAAAGTCTAGGGCTAAAATTGTGGGACTACTTGCGCTCATTTTGTTGAGGAATAAACTGCTGTTGTTAGATTAGCTGACAAATTCAAACTACGCAGTAATTTTTGTTAGTATTTTATAATTTATCAGTTGGGAAATTGGTATGATATCCACTCCGGTTAATTAGTTATGTTTGCCAACAGTCATTACACCCCACCCCCAACCCTTCCGATGCAAGCGAGGAGGGGAGACAAAATATAGAGGTTTAATCAGTAATTAAGCAGATATCTGGATAAATAATTAATTGTGCGGAACTATATATATTGATATAGTCACCAATACGCGCTATTTTTGATTGACTCTGGGGGTAAAGATTCCGTGTCTGGGACTAAACAGTAATGCCAAAATAAATAATCCTGATACTACTAAAACGATGGCGGGACCGGAGGGTAAATTATAAAAGTAGCTGAGGTACATCCCGCTAATGCTGGAAATTACGCCAATGAATGCCCCTAAAATCATCACCTGATGTAGGCGTTTAACTAGGAGATAAGCAGTTGCTCCCGGTGTGATTAAAAGTGATAATACTAAAATAACACCTACGGTTTTCATGCTGGCAACTATTGTTAAAGCAATCAGCAACATTAGTCCAAAGTTTAGCTGATTGACTGGCAAACCTGCGGCTTGTGCGCCTATAGGGTCAAAGGTGTAAAATAACAGTTCTTTGTATAGTAAGAAAATAACTATTAAAACAATAGCAGCAATAATGGCAGTGTCTCGCACTTCGTTAGATGTCACGCCGAGAATGTTGCCAAAAAGAAAGTGATTCAGGTCAATTTTTTGATTTTTTTGAATGACTGTAATTAAGGTGATACCCAGGGCGAAAAATGCTGACAGGACTATCCCCATTGCTGCATCTTCTTTTATGGGCGATCGCGTTTGAATCCAGGCGATCGCCATTGTACTCACAACCCCGGCTATAAATGCGCCAAGATAGATATTTGCTCCTAGCATAAAGGCGATCGCTAGTCCTGGCAATACTGAATGGCTGATAGCATCACCCAGTAACGCTAGTCTTTGCACCATCAAGTAACTACCCACAATTGCACACAGCAAGCCGACTATAATCGCAATCATGAGCGATCGCTGCATAAAGCTGTATTGCAATGGCTCAATTAATGCTTGTATCATAAGTATTTATACACACCGCAGAGATAGGAAAAATTTAAGCAGCATCATCAAAATACATTACCTGACCGTTATAGGCACGATAGAGATTTTCCTTTGTCAGAACTTGCTGCCGTACACCTGTGGCGATTAATTCCCGATTCAGTAAAATTAAATCATCAAAGTGGGTGATTGATTCGCCTAAGTCGTGATTAACTACCAGGACAATTTTACCAGCCGCCGCTAATTCATGGAAGACTGCAAAAACCACCGCTTGGGTTTTTTGGTCAATACCTACCAATGGTTCATCAAAGCAGTAGATGTCTGCTTGCTGTGCCAAAGCACGGGCTAAAAATACTCTTTGCTGTTGTCCCCCTGATAATTCTCCTATGGGGCGATCGCGATGTCCATACATTTCCACACGTTTGAGGGCGTTTTTGGTTTCCTGACGACTGACTGCTGAGAAGCTACGCAACCAACCTGTCTTTTTTACCCTCCCCATGATCGCCACATCCCAAACTGTCGCCGGGTAAGTCCAGTCAATTTGGCTACGTTGTGGGATGTATGCAACTTTTTCTAGTTGCTGCATTAAAGGTTTGCCTTCATACAGGACTGTACCGCTACTGAGAGGAACTAAGCCCAGCATGGCTTTCATTAAGGTACTTTTCCCCGCACCATTGGGGCCAAAGATTCCGGTGATCCTGCCTGCTTTGATCATACAGTTAACTTCTCTTAAAGCTTCATCTGTCCGGTAATGCACCCCTACATGGGCAATATTAATGCTTGCAGTGTTGGGTGTGAGGTTGTCTTGCATAGGGTAGACAAAGTTTAAGGGAAAGTTAACAGTTCTCATTTTGAGGAATACCAAGAAAAATGACAAGAATATGAGAATAGTGTAACCTGAAAAATGAGATAAATATGAGAACAAGTGTAACAAATAGATGAAAGCAATTACTC
The DNA here is from genome assembly GCA_007692755.1 of Nodularia sp. (in: cyanobacteria). Taxonomy (GTDB): domain Bacteria; phylum Cyanobacteriota; class Cyanobacteriia; order Cyanobacteriales; family Nostocaceae; genus Nodularia. The sequence continues at coordinate 2,545 of REBL01000047.1, forward strand.
AGTCAAAAGCTAGACCCTGCTGGCAAATGGTGGTGGGAGTTTTGTTAGGAATTTCTATCGGGGGATGTAATCAAGTAGAAACTAACCGCATCTCTACAGAGATAGATGGACAGCCACGAGTAGTTGCAACTAGCACCATTATTACTGATTTGACCCAGAAAGTTGGGGGAGACGAAATTCAGTTAACTGGTATTCTTCAACCAGGTGTAGATCCTCATGTTTATGAACCGACACCAGCAGATAGCCGAGTTTTAGAAACAGCCGATTTGATTTTGTATAACGGCTATGACTTAGAACCAGGATTGATTAATTTAATGAATGCGGCGGGAGAGAAGGCGCACAAGGTAGCCGTGGGGGAAGTTGTCCCACCGTTACAGTTAGATGAAGACGGTGAAATTGTCCCAGATCCTCATGTTTGGGGTAGTGCAGAAAATGCGATCGCCATGACAAATGTGATTCGGGATGAGTTGATTAAATTATCTCCCGCAGATGAGGCCGAATTTACTCAAAGAGCATCACAATTAACTCAGGAGTTACAGCAGTTGCATAGCTGGATTAATCAACAGATTCAAACTATTCCCGCAGATAAACGCCAACTTGTGACCACCCATGATGCTTTTCAATATTATGGCCAAGCTTATGGTATTGCGATCGCTGGCACATTAATCGGAATTAGCACAGAAGAACAACCCAGCGCCCAAACAGTCACGCGGTTGGTAGAATCCATCAAAAAAACCAATGTGCCGGCAATTTTTGCGGAAACGACAATTAACCCAGCTTTAATTAGAACCGTTGCTGAAGAAGCTGGTGTAAAATTAGCCCCACGAGAATTATACTCTGATTCTATTGGTGCAAAGGGCAGTGATGGCGATTCTTACATCAAAATGATGGAGGCGAATACCCGCACTATTGTAGAAGCGTTGGGGGGCAAATATACGCCATTCCAGCCTACTAATTAATTATATTATGATACTTTGCCTAAATTTGATGAGGAACAAACCGCAAAGGGCGCAAAGTACACGAAGAAAGAAAAGACAAGAAAAGGAAAGAAAGGCATTCGGCGCGGTTTCTGACAAAGAAATGGTATTGAAAATTTCTTTTACACCCAGTTTGAATTTATCTGTGTTTGTCTGTAGTTAATTCATTCTTCGCTTATGATCATAATCAATATTAAAAGTTGCATTTAAAAGCAAGTTTTTAGGAAAATAGCCAGCAATATGGCAGATAACACTGAGAAAATCGAATCATTTCGAGCTTTAGCGTTGCAAGTGAAATGTCATGCCGTCAATTTAGCAGGCGATCGCGAAGCAACCAGGCAACTGATGCTAAACTCGATCCATCGCTTGGAACAACAAATCGCTGCTAGTATTGCCTTTATTGGCTTTGATTGTCGTTTAATTGTCTTACCAGAATATTTCCTCACCGGTTTCCCGATGGGTGAATCTTTGGCTGTGTGGGGAGAAAAAGCCTGTCTGGAAATGGCTGGTGCTGAATATGAAGCACTGGGGAAAATTGCCCAAAAACATCACATATTTTTAGCTGGTAATGCTTACGAACTCGACCCCAATTTTCCGGGGTTGTATTTTCAAACCAGTTTTGTGATTGACCCCTCTGGATCGATTATTTTACGATATCGACGGCTAAATTCTTTATTTACGCCCACACCCCATGATGTTTGGGATAAATATCTGGATTGCTATGGTTTAGAGGGAGTGTTTCCCGTGGCGAAAACAGCTATTGGTAATTTAGCAGCGATCGCATCAGAAGAAATTTTATATCCAGAAGTAGCCCGGTGTCTAGCAATGCGGGGCGCAGAAATCTTTTTACACTCCACATCAGAAGTGTATGACAATACATTTACGCCTAAAGATGCAGCGAAAATTTCTCGTGCAGTAGAAAACATGGCTTACGTAATCTCATCTAATACAGCAGGTATAAGTAATATTCCCATTCCTATAGCTTCGGCTGACGGTGGGTCTAAAATCATTGATTATCGGGGAAAAGTCCTAGCGCAGACCACTACAGGCGAGAGCATGACAGCTTTTGCCGAGATTGACTTGGCAGCTTTACGCCGCGATCGCCGTCGTCCAGGGTTAAATAATTTACCATCACGCCAGCGATTTGAGCTATACGCCCAAAGTTACAGCCAGTCACACTTTTACCCAGCAAACACCATGCTGAAGTCAGAAGTAGACCGCAAACACTTTATAGAAACGCAACAAAAAACCATTGAACGTTTAGCCACATTGGGCATAATTTAACTTGTAATAGGGGGATGAAACATAAAAACTAACGACTAATGACTCAACCAATTGAAATCCGTAACCCCCGAACTGGAAAATTTGACTATGTAATTCTGCCGCCACCGCCCAGGCTATTGATACACAAATGTAACCGCGCCCGGAGAGCGCAAATTCACTGGCAACAGATAGGCATAGAAGCGAGAATTGATGCTTTACTGGAATGGAAGCAAGCCATAGTCTTTGGGCGTGAACAACTGACAGAAGCTTTGGTAACTGATACAGGAAGATTATCAACTTCAGTCTTAGAAATAGACTCTTTCCTCGCTAGCATTGACCGTTGGTGTAGGTTAGCGCCAGAATTACTAGAAACCACAGCCAAAAATACAGCCATCCCCTACATCACCCTGCAACAAACATCAGTACCTTATCCCCTAGTTGGGGTAATTAGCCCGTGGAATTTTCCCCTGCTGCTATCGACAATTGATACTATTCCGGCATTATTGGCAGGTTGTGCCGTCATCGTCAAACCCAGTGAAATCGCCCCCCGCTTCGTCGCCCCACTGATTACAGCCCTGAATACCGTCCCAGATTTGCGTGACGTATTAAGTTTTGCTGAGGGAGCCGGTGAAACAGGTGCTACCCTGATAGAGAATGTAGATTTAATCTGCTTTACAGGCAGTGTCGCCACAGGACAAAAAGTAGCAGAAGCCGCAGCCAGAAGATTTATTCCCGCTTTTTTAGAATTAGGTGGAAAAGACCCCGCCATTGTTTTAGAATCAGCCGATTTAGAATTAGCCACCTCAGCAATTTTGTGGGGTTCGGTGGTCAATACTGGACAATCCTGTTTGTCAATTGAGAGAATTTACGTTGCCGAATCGATATTTGAAGAGTTTTATCATCAACTGGTAGCCAAAGCCCATCGTTTGCAGTTAGCCCATCCCAGA
>REBL01000077.1 GCA_007692755.1 Nodularia sp. (in: cyanobacteria)
GTTGGTAAGGACCGCCGTTGTACAACCACTCATCTAAGGAAGCTGCTTCCCAGATGGGGTAGAAGTGCAAGCCGATAGCGTTAGAAGAAGGAACAACTGCACCAGAGATGATGTTGTTGCCGTAAATCAAGGAACCAGCTACAGGTTCACGGATACCGTCGATGTCTACGGGAGGTGCTGCAACGAAAGCGATGATGAAGCAGGTGGTAGCAGCTAGTAGGGTTGGGATCATCAGGACTCCGAACCAACCAATGTAAATCCGGTTATCGGTGCTGGTGATCCACTCGCAAAAGCGATCCCATAAGTTAGCGCTTTGGCGCTGTTGTAAGGTAGTAGTCATGTTTTTATGATTGCGGTTATTTATGTATGAATTAGACAGGTGTATTTCTGTCTATGAAATTACTTTACACTACTTTACAAATGTTAAGCAAGGAAATTAATATGAGTAAAATTTATACATATAGTTAGTTTTACTTATCTAAATGTATGAGGTATAGCCGTATTCATATAGGTTAGGACAGTTTTGATTGCTTGAAGCCTTGATTAAACTGGGTTTATCAGAAAATTGTGAAACTAGAATCCCCGTGCGTTCACGCCGGGGAATGTCAAGAGTTGGTTGCGAGCTATTTGCCTACAAATATTTGCCGCGATTAGAAGGTATTGTTAGTAGTGATTGATTAGCGCTCATCGCGTTTAGTTCCACGGCGTGATGCGGAAGGACGAGCATCGGACTTTTTACCACCTGTCACTGTTCGCGATGTTGATTGTTTAGCTGATTTTTGTGGCAATGGTTTAGCAGTAGAGCCAGCCGAACGTTTACTACCTTGGGGTCGGTGCTTGCGTCCATCTGGAATTGATTCGGACTTGGTGGGAAAGTTGGTTCCAAAGCCAGCAACCACTTCAAAAGGCAAGCGCTGTTCAATCACTTTTTCGATATCTGCCAGCAGATGATATTCATCGGCAGACACCAGCGATACAGCTTCACCTGACGCGCCAGCACGACCAGTCCGACCAATGCGATGAACATAATCTTCTGGTACATTGGGCAGATCGAAATTGACCACATGGGGCAGTTCGCTGATATCAAGACCTCGTGCGGCAATATCAGTGGCCACCAATACTTGTAAAGTGCCGTTTTTGAACTTCGCCAGAGAGTTGGTACGCGCCGACTGGCTCTTATTACCGTGGATAGCCAGTGCTTGAATACGCTCCTCACCTAACTGCTTAACCAGACGATCCGCACCATGCTTAGTGCGAGTGAACACTAGCACTTGATACCAATTATCTTGCCGAATCAAGTGAGCAAGTAATTGGCGCTTCCGATCACGGTCTACTTTATAGATTTTCTGTGCCACCGTTTCGGCTGTAACGTTGCGGCGTGCCACTTCAATCATCTTCGGTCGATGTAGCAACCCGGTGGCTAGTGCCTTGATTTTCTCCGAAAAGGTGGCAAAAAATAACAAATTTTGGCGCTGTTTGGGGAGAAGCGAGAGTATGCGACGGATATCACGGATAAAACCCATGTCCAACATCCGGTCTGCTTCATCCAGCACCAAAAACTCAATATTTGACAGGTTCACCGTGCCTTGCTGCACATGGTCGAGCAATCGCCCTGGAGTAGCGACTAGAATATCTACGCGACCCTTGAGAAGCCGTTTCTGCGGATTAATGCTCACCCCGCCGAACATCGCCATCGTGTTCAATTTCAGGTATTTGCCGTAATCACGCACGCTCGATTCCACTTGTGCGGCCAATTCACGAGTCGGGGTGAGAATCAACGCCCGGATCGGCGGGCATCCATTAGACGTGCTTTTAACGCTCTCGGACGACAATCGATGTAGGAGCGGTAGGGTGAAGCTGGCAGTCTTTCCAGTACCAGTTTGAGCGCCAGCTAGTAGGTCGCTACCTGACAAGACGGCAGGGATTGCCTGGATCTGGATTGGCGTGGGTTTGGTATACCCTAGCTCGGTGACAGCACGGATAATTTCATTGGACAAACCGAGATTAGAAAAAGACATAGAACTCCGAAAATAACATCGGCCTGTCGCCACTGGCGACATCAGTCTTAGGCAGACGGAGAAACGTTTGAACAGATGAGATGGATGGGCAGTAGCGCCAAGACTGAGAGCGAATGCCGCAATCCTGCATTCTAACAGAGTGCAGTCTATATCCGGTACAAATATTAATTGTTCTGGTTGTAGCCAGAGAGGTAAATATATCATGAATCCCCTGCTGCTTTTTAGAACAATTAATAGTCCTTGTATTCAGCCCATAACATATACTCAGACAGGTTTTCAGCGATTAGGCTAAACCAGTCTAATTTTTGATCTTGTTAAACAGTTGCCAAGTATGTCATCTTAGACTAGGAGAATTAATTCGGTGAGCGTCTTTGTTTTTAGTATTGACAGGCTTTTTCCTTTTGGTATCTACAGACTTTTCTCCGAAATTCAAATCTCTACACAGTGATAATTTTGGAGATAATCCATGTCAATTTATGTAGGCAATCTTTCTTACGAAGTTACCCAAGACACCTTGAGTGCTGTTTTCGCAGAATACGGTACTGTAAGGCGCGTTCAACTACCTACTGACCGCGAAACAGGACAACTACGCGGTTTCGGATTTGTAGAAATGGGAACTGAAGCTGAAGAAGCGGCTGCGATTGAAGCCCTTGATGGTGCTGAATGGATGGGTCGCGACCTCAAAGTTAACAAAGCCAAGCCCAGGGAAGACAGAGGTTCCTCTGGTGGTAACCGGGGAGGATACGGTGGCGGCGGCGGCTCCCGTAACCGCTACTAAGCTTTCAAACCTGAGATTTTACAAGCGAATTTTCAGACCAGACAAAAAGTCTGTCTTTTTTTGCACTTTAGTCAACAGGGTAGCTTACCATTATAAGCCATGAAGTAAGTCAAATTAGCAGGAGAGATAATGACGCAAATAATAGTTGGTGACAATGAACACATTGAATCAGCCTTACGCCGATTTAAGCGCGAAGTTTCTAAGGCAGGGATTTTTCCCGATATGAGGAAGCATCGTCACTTTGAAACGCCTATTGAAAAACGTAAGCGTAAAGAAGTTGCCAAGCACAGGCAAGGGAAAAGACGTTTCCGCACTTGATCAGATAGATATGAATCAATCCCTCAGAGATTTTATGAGGGCTTTCTTGTGACAAATTTCCCGCTAACCGCTAGCGGTTAGCGGACACCGCGATCGCATTTTTCAAAATCTACCCTGCTATAGCAATCCGGAATCATTCATGAAGAGCAATACCAAGGGTGGTTTATTTGATACATAGTAGCGAAAATAAAAAAAGGTAATATTTTATGTAAAATTTCAAAAATTATTGTTAAAAATGTACTCAAACAAATATTCTGGTGGTGAAATAAGACAACCCAAAACAATGCTATTAGGTGTGGAGGGCTAAATCTTACCAAATAAATTCCCAAATGCCACAAGAAACTTAATTAAACGCGTCTGTATTTAGCTGCAACATTGCTAGAAAGTGAGGAAGGAACAGCACTTTGAGAATCGAGGTCAAACCACAGTCAGTTTTTTAGTCCTTCCCTGAAAAGCTCGAAAATATTGAAGCATTAATAGTAGTGTCAAATGCTTTGTTGTTTCTATTTGGTAGCGTCTTCAAAGTCTGCTAGCGCGTAAGCAAACTCACTAAAAGCTGTTTTAATTAAAATTTCTTTCATACTTCTTTCCAGTCGAGAGTTGCGGATGAGTTCTGTTAACTCTATAAACAGCAGAGAAAACATATAACGGTCTTGGCGGTCAACTTGTTTTAAGCCAGAAAAGATAAACTCATAAAGTTCAGTCTGTCTAGCTTTGGTTTGTTCGTCCCATATCTGAAAACCAAGCCGGAAGGTCTTTAAGCGAATCTCATTACTGTTATAGGACGTATCTTTGTAGCGAATTGATACGCGCTGAGGTATGTCCATAATTTTTTAGGGCATGGGGGTTTGATATAAAACCTTATTCATTTGTTTCTTGGTTAATCCGGACAAAAAATTCTTAACATTTCCCATTCTGCTGCCAAATAGCAGAAAATATTATCTTTTATCAACCAATCCTACACGTAAGGCAACGCGCTTATACTTGCTGGCATCGTAGGGAATACCAGCGTGCATCACTTGTGAGTTGTCCCAAAGAACAAGATCACCTGGCTGCCAAATATGAGTATAAATTGGTGTGCGCTCTAAAACAGTTTGAAATAATTCCTGCCAAAACTGTTTTGCCAAATCCAATTTATCTTCCATACCCACAGGAATTGATGTGTCTGAACCGAGATATAATCCTTTCGTCCCAGTTACCTGATGAGTGGAAACAATGGGATGCATTTTCATCGGCACATCATGTCCTGGCTGATAGCTTCTTGGAGGCAGATGATACATAGACATTTGCGCTAATTGCTGCTGATGCTCAGGTTCAAGGTTATTGTAAGCTTCTATCATGTCAAGAAATGCCGTTGTATGAGGCTGACCATCGATTCCCTCTGGCGGTATTTCTACTCCATACAGCATCACTACATATAAAGCATTCATATCTAAACCTGCTGTTTTAGGCAGGAAATCTTTATCATGATGCCATTGCCAAGCAAACTTGCCGACAATTTCTTGAGTATGTTCTTGAGGATTTCCTAAAATAGATACACCAAGGCTTTGCAAATCTGGATCAATGCTTTTGTCAAGGGGTTTAGGTGGATAATTAATGGTAGATTCACCAAAAGTTTTGTAGGCAAATTCTTTTAATTGTAATGCAGTTAAATGTTGATTTTTAACAACGACTACGCCATGCTCCCAAAGAGCTTGTTTAAATGTACTTATCTGTTGGTTTGTAATTTGTGTAAGATTACATTTGTTTAAAACTTCTGTGCCAAGCCTAGAATGTTGCTGCGCTGTTTGAAGTTGCATTTTCAAAACCCTCTTAATATTACTTTTTCTTATTCTCTGCGTCTCTGCGCCTCTGCGTGAAATAACACCCAAAATTGATAACTACTCATTGCTCAAAGTGAGTATAAGAATATTGAAAGTGAGTTTTTAACTTTTCAGCCAAAACCGCTAGCACAACGGACGCTAGAGCCGCCGCAACGAGTATGATACTACTCAGCCCATCTGTGATGATTGCCAAAGCTGCCAGAGCGATCGCACCACCCACAAAGGCTTGCTTTAGTTGATTTATGACCCAATATGCTTGATGGCAGGAACTACAAATAAGTGTATGTTGTAAAAATCTGTCTGCACCTTCAGAAGTTGGAGAGCGATCATTGCTGCCAATATTTTTAGAAGTACAATAGCCTTGATAATATGGTAAAGAGCCGCCAAATTCATCTAACCATTTGCGGTAATTTATTACTAATAAATCTGATGTTTTCAGTGGCAAATAAATTTTATTTAAACTTTGTTCTAACCGCGCTATTTCTGCTTGCTGCCCTAAGATTTGAGGTAAATCCTGTTCTAAAACTTTGTTTTGTCGTAAATGTTCCAGCCAGCGAGGTTTAGATTTAAATTTATCAGTCATGAAATTGCGATATCTGCGGAGTAAAAGACGGCATTTACCCTTACCAATAGGAATTGAATATAAAGCTATGCCAGCATACCAGCCAGGTTTAATGACGTTTAATTTGTAATGCACTAAATTGGGGGCAATAAAATCTAAATTTTGCCAAGGTGCATGAGGATTTCGGCTTTGTCTAATTCTTCCTAAAAAGCCCTTAACAGAAAAATCGCTGACTTCCATTTCTAATGGTTGGGCGCTGGATCGATTACCTTCAGTGCCATCATGGCTAATATAAACATGAGCCGGATCAACAAAGTTTTCGATTAAATAGCTTTGGTCATAAGGTAAATCTCTCATATAGTCGGTGTGGACAAATTCGGGTTTTTCCAAGTCCGCTATAGTGGGGATAAATTCATCTGTTGCAGTTGCAGTTTTTCCAGCCCAAACCCAGATTAATCCTTGGCGTTCTACGACTGTAAACCCTTGCACACAAGCATTGAGAGGAATCTTCGTATCCTCTGGTAATTGAGGAATGTGCAAACATTCACCATCAACGCCAAACTGCCAACCATGATATGAACATTCAATTTTGCCATCAATTATTTGTCCATCAGAGAGTCTAGCAGCGCGATGGGGACAACGGTCTGTTAAACATACCAGTATGCCATTTTGATTCCTGAACAATACAAAAGGTTCATCGTACAAAGAAAAACTATAAGGGCGATTTTTGGGCAAGTCTTGCAGAAAGCAGACAGGATACCAGCATTCTCGCCAATTAAATTGCTCTTCCTCCTCGTGCATTGTTTCTGGCTGGGGAATCCGAGTCTCTAATGTCATAGTGCTGAGGGCGTGGATGTAATTCTAATACTGTCTAACTCTATGAGGTGAATCCATCTGCTGTGAGGAAGATGCGATCGCATATTTATATAGAATAGACATCTCCCACAAAGAATGTAGAGACATAGAAGTGCTACATCTCTACACCGGATGATATTTTTATTCTTAGAAAACAGGAGAAAATAAATCATCCCATCCTACAACAAATTTTGGGATATTTTTTATTTCTCACTACCTTACGGAGTTATAAGATGAACGCGGATCTAAAAATCGTCAAATCCGCCGTCAAATCCGCGGCCGCCTCTACCGCCACCGCCTTTGCCGCCTCTACCACGAAAGTAGGGACCACAACGCGGTACAATGATGCGCCAAGGACAACGGCCTTTTCCTTTCCATCTTCCCCCTTGTCCTCCGGAGATCAGCTGTTGTTCGTCTGTAGATAATTCGACGAACATTTCAGGTTGTGTTGCTTGGGTTTGTGCTGACATAGTTTTCTACCTCACTTACAACATTAGGCGATCTGTTTGCAGCAGCGATCGCGCGATCGCTGCCTAATCACCTAAACATAAGCATTGGTTATTCGTAATTCACAATCCTAAAGGTATAACCTATACTCTACCTGGGGTGGGGTAAATTTTTCAATACTGCAATTATTGAGCGTGAAGGCGATGGTTATGTATCTTTATGTCCAGAATTAGACATTGCCAGTCAGGGAGATTCGGTAGAGGAAGCAAAAAATAATTTGCTGGAAGCGTTGCAACTATTTTTTAAAGTGGCAGATTTTTCAGAAATAGAAAATCGCTTACATACAGAAGTTTTTGTAACCCGATTGGAGGTAGCAATTGGTTAAGCTGCGAGTTTTATCAGGCCGATAAGTCTGCCGAATTCCATATCCAATTGCCCAGGCGTTGTAATTAGTTTAATCTCTATTTATGGGAAAATAACCATGAGTTTAGTCATTTCTGATGAAATTGTGCAAGCAAGTGGATTATCAGAACAAGAATTAATGATAGAATTGATTATCCTTTTATTCCAAAAAAAATAATATTAGTATTGGTAAAGCATCTCAACTGGCTCAAATGCCTTTATTGCAATTTCAAAATGAATTAGCTCAGAGAAATATTACTATTCATTATGATGAAAGTGACTTGGAAATTGATTTACAAAATTTGGGTATGATTGAATAATTATGCCAATAGTTAGCAATACCTCACCTATTACTAATTTAGCTGCTATAGGCAAACTTGATTTATTAGAACAACTTTATGGGGAAATTATTATCCCATCAGCAGTTTTTCAAGAATTAACCGCATGGGGAGATTATATACCAGGAGCCAAAGAAGTCAAGACGATTATAGGTAATAGGTGAAAACCCATTACCCATTAAATATTACTTTTGTGCTAAATATTGATACATCTGCCAACGTGCATCTACTTCGGCTTGGGCTTGTTCTAAGAGATATTTAGCAACTTCAGGCTTACTCTTCTTCAACATCTTGAAGCGATTTTCTTGATACATTGATTGTTCTACTGATTGAGTAGGCGATCGCATATCTAATTGCAAAGGATTTTTACCTTGATTTTGCAACTCTGGATTATGGCGATACAACAACCAACGTCCTGATTCTACCAGAGATTGCTGATGTTTCATCCCTGTAGTCATGTTGATACCGTGGGCGATGCAATGGCTGTAAGCAATAATCAATGATGGGCCATCAAAAGCCTCTGCTTCCAAAAATGCCTTCAGGGTATGTTCATCTTTTGCACCTAAAGCTACACTGGCTACATAAACATTACCGTAGGTCATAGCCATTAACCCTAAATCTTTTTTAGGCGCTGGTTTACCACTAGCAGCAAATTTCGCTACTGCGGCTTTTGGTGTGGCTTTGGATGATTGACCGCCAGTATTAGAATATACTTCTGTATCCATGACTAAGATATTCACGTTGCGACCACTGGCTATTACATGGTCAATACCGCCAAAGTCAATATCATACGCCCAGCCGTCACCACCGACAATCCAGACGCTTTTTCTGACTAAATAATCAGCAATCGATTTTAAATTTTGGATTTTGGATTTTAGATTGGGTTCAGGAGTGAGTATTTTATCTAACTCTTGTTTGAGTAACGCTACTCTTTCCCGTTGTTCCCAGATATCAGCTTCGGATTTTTGTTCAGCAGTCAGAATAGATTTTACCAACTCATCAGAAATATCCCCACTCCCTACTCCCCACTCCCTACTCCCCAACGTTTGCAATAATTCCGCCGCAAATTCAGCTTGTTTATCCAGCGATAAACGATAGCCAAAGCCAAATTCGGCGTTATCTTCAAATAAACTATTTGACCATGCGGGACCTCTTCCTTCGGCGTTGGTTGTCCAAGGAGTGGTGGGGAGGTTTCCGCCGTAAATTGAAGAACAGCCTGTAGCATTGGCAATTACAGAGCGATCGCCAAACAATTGTGTTAATAATTTTAAGTAGGGTGTTTCTCCACAACCAGCACAAGCACCAGAAAATTCAAATAATGGTTCTTGCAGTTGTTGTTGGCGAATTTGGTTGAGTTTTAACTGTCTGCGGTCAGGATTGGGTAAACTCAAGAAGAAATCCCAATTTTGGCGTTCTTGTTCCCGCAAGGGTAGCTGCTGCGCCATGTTAATCGCTTTCTGCGATGGCTGAGATTTATTTTTAGCTGGGCAAATATTTACACAGATGGCGCATCCTGTACAATCTTCTGGGGCGACTTGAATCGTAAATTTTTGATTGCTAAAACTCTTGTCTTTAGCATCAACGAATTTAAAGCTACTGGGTGCATGAATTAACTCATCGGGTTGATAAGCCTTAGCGCGGATAGCAGCATGGGGACAAACCATGACGCACTTACCACACTGAACGCACACATCAGCTTCCCATACAGGTATTTCTTCCGCCACATTACGTTTTTCCCATTTCGCTGTCCCTGTGGGAAATGTGCCATCGGCTGGTAATGCACTCACAGGTAAATCATCACCATGCCATACCATGATTTCACTTAGAACATCCCGCACAAATTCCGGCGCACTGTCTAAGAGTTGGGGAGTGGGGAGTGGGGAGTGGGGAGTGGGGGAAGAATGACGGATGTCTACTTTATGTAAGTTTGTCAGGGTGTTGTCTACTGCTTGCAAGTTTTTCTGGACAACTTCTGCACCTTTTTTACCGTAAGTTTTTTCAATAGATTTTTTAATTTTGGTAATTGCTTCTGCTTCGGGTAAAACACCTGCTAAGGCAAAAAAGCACACTTGCATAATGGTGTTAATTCTGCCACCCATACCGCTTTCACGGGCGACTTGGTTAGCATTAATTACATAAAATTTGAGTTGTTTCTCGATAATTTGCTGCTGTACTTTTAGGGGTAAATTTTTCCAGACAGTATCGGCATCATGAGGACTATTTAACAGCAAAGTTGCCCCAGGAATCGCCGCTTTCAAAACATCTATGCGTTCCAGAAAACCCCAGTGATGACAACCAATAAAGTTAGCTTGATTAATCAGGTAAGTTGAACGAATTGGCTGGGGTCCGAAGCGCAGGTGAGAAACTGTCATTGAACCAGATTTTTTGGAGTCGTAGACAAAGTAACCTTGGGCGTAATTGTCGGTTTCTTCGCCAATAATTTTGATAGAGTTTTTGTTAGCACCCACTGTCCCATCGGAACCTAAGCCATAGAACATGGCGCGAATTACGTTATCTGGTTCGGTGGAAAAGTTGGGGTCAAAGCTGAGGGATGTATGAGTAACATCGTCATTAATACCAATAGTAAAGTGATTTCGCGGTTGTGTTTGGGACAGATGATCAAAGATGCTTTTTACCATTGCTGGGGTAAATTCCTTGGAGGAAAGACCATAACGACCACCAACAACTGATTTGATATTTGGGATTTGGGATTTGGGATTGGCTTCATGGATAGCAGCGACGACATCTAAATACAAGGGTTCGCCAATGCTTCCTGGTTCTTTGGTGCGGTCAAGGACGGCGATGGCCTGTACACTGTTTGGTAAGACTGCAATAAATCTTTCTACATCAAAGGGGCGATATAGTCGCACTTTCACGACTCCGACCTTTTCCCCTTGGCTGTTGAGATAATCGACTGTTTCGTGGACTGTCTCACAACCGGAACCCATGAGAATAATTACTCGTTCCGCATCACTCGCGCCGTGATATTCATAGGTTTTGTAATGTCTCCCTGTAATTTCCCCAAATTCATCCATGAGGCGTTCGACGATGGCGGGAGTGGCTTTATAGTAAGGGTTTGCAGCTTCACGTCCTTGGAAGTAAACATCAGGATTTTGGGCTGTTCCTCGCAATCGGGGACGGTCTGGAGTGAGGGCGCGATCGCGATGGGCTAAAATTAGATTTTCATCAATAAGCGATCGCAATTGCTCATCTGACAATAACTTGATTTTTTGGACTTCATGTGATGTTCTAAAGCCATCAAAGAAGTGCATAAATGATACACGGGTTTCTAGGGTAGCGGCTTGGGCAATCAGCGCAAAATCATGGCTTTCCTGGACTGAAGCGGAACACAGCAAGGCGAAGCCTGTAGCACGGGATGCCATGACATCACTATGATCACCGAAAATTGATAAGGCGTGAGTGGCGAGGGAACGGGCGGCGACATGAACCACGGCGCTAGTTAGTTCCCCGGCGATTTTGTAGAGGTTGGGTATCATCAACAATAACCCCTGGGAAGCTGTGAAGGTGGTACTCAGGGAACCAGTTTGTAATGCGCCATGTACCGCAGCAGCAGCGCCGCCTTCACTTTGCATCTGGACGACGCTGGGTATAGTATTCCACAGGTTGGGCTGGTTTGCTGCTGACCAAGTATCCGCCCATTCACCCATTGCTGAAGAGGGGGTGATAGGATATATGGCAATTACTTCGTTTAATTTGTAAGCAACACGGGCTACAGCTTCGTTCCCGTCAATGGTTGCAAAGGTTTTGTTCATGCTTTCTGTGTCTTTGTTTGTGGCGGTCGCTTGGTTACAATAAAATTCAATATATTAGTTAGTAGGCAGTTTTTTTATTTTATGTCTGAGGGATTTTTATATCTATTTAATATTAGTTATATACTCAGGATTTTTGGGCTTTTGTTGGTAAGGGTTTGAGGGGTTTTTTTCTGGTTTATGGGGTGGGGGGATGAGTTTTTTTTTAACGCAGAGGTTCGCTAAGGTAAACGCAGAGGTTCGCGGAGGGTTTCATTAAGATGGCGCGACTGTGGTTGGTTGGGTGCTGAGGAGGGAGACGGAGAGTCTGTACTTCGCAATAGGAGTAAGGGTAGGCTGAGAATACCGAGAATTATTACTACTCCGGTCATAATCCATACGGGTAAACGGTGCGGTCGATAATCGGCTCGTTCAATTTCCCAGAATACTTGATTGTATCGCCATGCTGCTAGGGCGATCGCCACAATTCCAAATACTACAAATACAATTCCCAGGTTTTCTGAGTTAAATATTGGGTTGACTAAAGGTTCTTGTTGTGTAAGGGCAACATTTAATTGTCGCATAAATAAACCGAATCGGGCGATCGCAAAACCAAAGCCAATCAATGAGATGGATGTACGTAGCCATGCTAAAAAAGTTCGCTCGTTGGCTTGATGTTCGCGTTGACGGTCAATTTTGGGGATTCTACTCATAATTAAACAGCAGTTTCAGGACAATAGTCAAATTAGCGTAAACTTCAAAAATACCGATTTTTGCTAAAATGGTATATGCTCTCAAAAAATGTGAGATTAAAAATATGCCTGAGATATCTTTTCAAACAGAACCAGCCTTTAAACGCATTTCTGCAATTGTAGAAGATTTGATTGCTAATAACGATTTGTATCAGGAAAGATTGGATCAAGAGCAGATGATTAATAAAATTTATAATTTGTTTATTCAGACAAATTCAGGAGATGATATAGATACCATTACTAAAGATGACTTAGCTAACCGCATTAATAAAATCTTAGTGGTAGAATCAGTTTCTGGTTTATTAAACGATTTAACACCAGAAGAAATGAGAATTTTTGATGAAGCAGTCAAGCGTAAATAAATGGGATATCTACTGGATACCAATATCGTCACAGCAATTATTAAGCAAAACGAAAAAGTTACTACTAAGCTAGCAAGTTTAAATCGTCGAAATCAGGGTGTTTTCATTAGTGCTATAACTTACTATGAAATAAAAAGGGGACTTTTAGCGATAAAAGCTAGTATAAAGTTAGTTGATTTCGAGAAGTTATGCGATGAATACCCTGTTTTACTCTTGGATGATATGGCAATATTCAAAAAAGCTACTGAAATTCATGCTGATTTAAAAATCAGAGGTTTACCAATCCAAGATGCAGACGTATTTATAGCAGCTACAGCTATGATTCATAATCTTATTTTAGTTTCCCATGATTCGGATTTATTAAGAATACCAGATTTAAAATTAGAGGATTGGTTGCAAGATTAAATATCTTCCAAAAATACGTTAGAATTTTAAATATAACAAGCATTTGCCGCTTAAAAATTCCCATGTTGGAGACTCTACAAACACGACTCTACGAACTAGAACAATTTGCCAACACTCTAGTATCTAACCAACTAACGCACCTCAGCTTAGTCAGTATTGGCATTATTTTCACCGCCGGCTTACTCACCAGTCTTACCCCGTGTATGCTTTCCATGCTACCAATTACCATTGGTTACATCGGGGGTTATGAAGCGAAAGGTCGTCTCCAAGCAGCCGCACAATCGACATGGTTTGCTTTAGGTTTAGCCACGACTTTAGCAGGGATGGGTATTATAGCAGCTTTTGTGGGTAAAGTCTATGGTCAAGTGGGAATTGGCTTACCAATTATTGTTAGTATTATCGCTATTCTTATGGGGCTGAATTTACTAGAAGCCCTACCTATACAATTTCCTTCCCTGGGCGAAACCAATTGGATTTCGCAAGATTTACCGCCAGGTGTGCGTTCTTATTCTTTGGGGTTAACTTTCGGGTTGGTCGCGTCTCCTTGTAGTACCCCGGTTTTAGCCAGTTTACTGGGTTGGGTTGCCAGTACACAAGATTTAATTCTGGGCGCTATTTTGTTACTATCCTATACGGCAGGGTATGTAGCACCATTGATTTTAGCAGGTACTTTTACTGCTTCTATTAAAAAGCTGCTGGAACTGCGGCGTTGGTCTGGTTGGATTAATCCAGTTAGCGGTGTGCTATTAGTTGCATTTGGGGTATTTTCTTTAATTTCTCGATTTCCCTTGGGAAGTTTTTAACAATACTTCCTTATAGCAATTCTTTATGAGGATGCGCCAAATTATAGGAGGAACAAACCACAAAGGTCGCAAAGTACACAAAGAAAGAGAGAGAGAGAGAGAAAGAAATTTAGCGCAACTTTACACAGAAATGGTATTAGTCTTACAAGTCCCCAGATTCAACTGTGGAATAAATCTAAAATCTAAAATCTAAAATCCTTAGATTCAACTGTGGAATAAATCTAAAATCTAAAATCCTTAGATTCATCTGTGGAATAAATCTAAAATCTAAAATCTAAAATCTAAAATCTAAAATTGTATGACTGTAGAAAATTCAGCGTCCACAGAATTAAATTGGTGGTTAGTACCTGGGCGATTCTTACGCAGGGAGATTTTACCTGTACTGACTAATTTACGACTAGCGATCGCACTCTTATTAATTATCGCTGTTTTTAGCATCAGTGGCACTGTCATTGAGCAAGGTCAGTCACCTGCATATTATCAGTCTAACTACCCCGAAAGTCCAGCTTTATTTGGTTTCCTGACTTGGAAGGTAATTCAGGTAGTTGGTTTAGACCATGTATATCGGACTTGGTGGTTTCTCGGTTTACTAATTTTATTCGGTACGAGTCTCACAGCTTGTACATTTACCCGTCAGTTACCAGCTTTAAAAACCGCCAGACGCTGGAAATATTACGAAGAACCCCGGAAATTCCAAAAGTTAGCCTTGAGTGCAGAATTAGATACTGGTTCCCTCAATTCTCTCAATGAACTCTTACAAAATCGCCGTTATCAGATATTTCAAGCACCAGAAAAAGAAAATATTCTTTACGCGAGGAAGGGAATAGTTGGACGTATCGGACCGATTATTGTCCATGTGGGTATTGTGACTATCCTCCTGGGGGGAATTCTCGGCGCGATGACTGGATTTATGGCTCAAGAAATGATATCTAGTGGTAATACATTTCAAGTCAAGAATATTATAGATGCTGGTCCCTGGGCAAATTTCCAAATTCTCAAAGATTGGTCTGTGCGGGTAAATCGTTTTTGGATTGATTACACTCCCACTGGTGGAATCGACCAATTTTATTCAGATATGTCTGTCTTGGATAAACAGGGAGAAGAAGTTGACCATAAAAAGATTTTCGTTAACCAACCTTTGCGTTATCATGGCGTAACTTTCTATCAAACTGATTGGGGAATCTCAGCAGTTCGCATCCAATTTAATAATAGTCCCATATTTCAGTTACCAATGGCGGCATTAGACACCAACGGTAAAGGAAGACTTTGGGGAAGTTGGATACCCACCAAACCAGATTTGAGTGATGGCGTTTCTGTGATCGCTAAAGATTTGCAAGGAATGGTGTTAATATATGATTCCACCGGGAAATTAGTAGACACAGTACGCACGGGAATGTCAGCCAAGGTCAATGGCGTGGATTTGAAAATTGTCGATGTTTTGGGAAGCACTGGCTTACAAATCAAATCTGACCCAGGTATCCCCCTAGTTTACACAGGATTCGCCTTATTAATGTTAGGCGCAACCATGAGTTATTTCTCTCACTCCCAAATTTGGGCATTAAAAACAGGCGATCGCTTGTATATTGGTGGTAAGACTAATCGCGCCCAAGTTGCGTTTGAACAAGAAGTATTAGAGATATTAGATAATCTGAGTTCTGAATCTAGTATTGTGTCAAAAAATAATTGACGGATATATTTTCTGTAGAGACGGCGATTTATCGCGTCTCTCCAACCGTCATCATGTATTTGACAGAATACTAGAGTTTAACGCAAAGGTACGCAAAGGGAAGCGCAGAGGTACGCGGAGAATTGACCCTCTGCGTTGACTTCTATTTCTGATGACGCACTTCTACTACAGTGTGGACATTACCACGAGGAGTAAAATCTGCCTTGACTGTGACTTCTAAAGGATCGCAAGCAGCCACAAAATCATCTAAAATTTGATTTGCAGATTCTTCATGAGAAATATAGCGATCACGGTAACTATTAATATACAACTTCAAAGCCTTTAATTCTACCACACGCTGGTCAGGCATATAGGTAATATAAATCGTCGCAAAATCAGGATAACCGGAAAACGGACACTTACAAGTAAATTCCGGCAAAGAAATACTCACATCATATCGCCTACCCACACGCGGATTAGGAAAAGTAATTAATTGACCTTCCGCAATTTCGCGTTCACCATACTTGATTTCTGGCTGTGACGGGGATACTGTCTCAGGAGAAGAATTGCTCATACTTTGTTCAATATATAATCTTTTAAACCCAAAAAACTCTGCGTACCTCTGCGCTTACCTTAGCGCCCCTCTGCGTTTAAAACCTCTCCTTTTCCTTTTCCCAATCAGGACAATTGCCATCATCCCACCCATGAGGATGCATACCACAGACTAACAGATTACCACCATATACCTGACCGTGGTAGTGATCACAACCTACACAAGCGGCATTTTTTTCTAATGTAGGTTCAACTTGGTAAGGAAAACCAGGATCTAAATCTCCAATCACATCTTCCAGTTCCCAGTAAGCTTGCGAATTTGCGTCCGATAGTTCCTGTAAATACTGGTCGATTTCAGTGGATATAGAATTTTGTACCTGGTCGGAAAATTCTTCTGTGAGTTCAAAAAATACATCTACCATTTCAGTCATTTCTAGGAAGAAGCGTTCTACTTCATCAGCTATGGTTTCGACCATTCCTGCTAAATCTTTTTGCCACTGTTCCATAAACCTTACGCCCTTACCGAATATAAACAGGACGCTTAGTGCTATCAGGCTTACAGCACTATACTACATCCTGGGCAATGTATATTATCAAGTTTCTGCACATAACACTACACTTGTATACGGCTTCATGCTCATATACAAGTTAAAAGTTTATTTTTTACTTATCGTGTTGCAGGTTTTTTAACTCTTCTTGCAGTTTTAGCACTTGTTCACGCAGATGATCAACATTATCTGTGGATGACTCTGGTGACTTGGGGGAATCTTTGGCAGTTGTTCCCACTTCATCTTCTTCTAAAATTTCAATGCGGCGAGGTTCAGAAGCTGGCGATTTATCCGGCGTTTCACTGGATTTTGGCGGCTGTTGAGCTTGCTTCATCATATCATCGACGAAACGGCGGGCTTCTTCTGTATTCATTTCGCCCTTTGCCACCATTTCATCCGCGAGTTTTTGGACTTGCGATCGCAGTTCGCCCCACTTTCCTCCTGCTTTCTCACCTGCGTAAGAAGCTAACCCGACACCGAGGTAAAAAGCTTTTTGAACAATATCTCCAAAACCAGGCATTGCTGCTGAACGCTCCTAACAAAATAGGGCGACCCGGAGACTACGCCTACTATAAGCATCCCGTATTGCTGCTACCTTCCGGTTCTGACAAGATTTGGGCGTTACAGCCGCGTAGTTCCAGGCCTAATGTCAGTATAACACTAAAAGTCTGTAAGTGTGTGTTACTCCACAACAATTTTCCATTCATAAAGCTGATAACTCACACAACCGTTCTGCACCAATGGATCGAGAGCTACAATTGCTTCTGCCTCATCCCTAGAACCAGCCTCAAAGATCAACATTCCGCCTGTGTCTTCTGCCCAATAGCCTGTTCTGGCTTTGTGTCCTTTGGCAATTAAATCCTCAACATAAGCTTTATGGGCGGGTACGTATTGGTCAAAGGTGGGTTTATCGACTTTACCTGCTTCAATTTTGACGAACAAAGGCATTTACTTGCTACCTCTAGATTTTTTGTGCCGTAATTATAAGAAATACGCTGAAAACACCTGAGAAACAGCAACATCGTTGTATTTTTTGTACTTTAGGCAGGTGATGTTCGCCCTTGGCGTCTCCCCTTGGGAGAAAGCTAGCTGCACCCTTAAGGGTGCTTTGATGTTAAACTGAGTTTTAACAGGAAGGGTAATCAACCTGTATAAAAACCCGATGTTGCCTAACGGCTCTACACTGCACCTTGACAATTGAAAATATAGGGTTCTATTCCATAGTTCTAGCTCCTTTCCAGGAATAGGTAAAATTTTCATGGGGACTAGACGACCAGTATTTACACTCAAACAAATTTTGGAGTCATCCAACTACGGTAGGGCATACCGAAAGTTAACGCTTGAGGAGAGAACCACCTCTGGGTTAGATACCGCAAGGGGTCTAATCTAAGTGGACTCGTTGAACCAAGAATCTCCGTGTCTTTAGACCGGAGAGTGTCAAATTAGTTGTAATATGTTTGCATATTTGGCAAAGTGATCACAGCAGCCAAAATGCTTTCATCCTTAACCCAAAATGAGCCGTTTTTTCATCGCTCTCTTACCACCACAGCACATTCAGGAGTACGCTAACCAGATTAAGCAGTATTTCGCTGATCATTATGCCAGTCGTGGGGCGCAAAAGTCGCCGCCTCATATTACCCTGCAACCCCCTTTTGAATGGTCAGACACTAATGTGCCACAGCTAGAAGCATCCCTGAGAGAGTTTGCTCATGGACGAGAGTCAATACCCATTACACTCAACGGTTATGCAGCTTTTCCTCCCCGTGTCATATACATAGATGTAGTTAAAAGTCAAGCACTTTTGAGTTTACAAGCTGATTTAATGGCTTATGCTGCAACAAATTTAGAAATTATTGATCAAGCATCTCAAACTCGTCCCTTTGCGCCCCATATGACTGTGGCGTTTCGGGATTTAACAAAGCAGAATTTTCGACTCGCTTGGCCGGAATTTGTGCAACGTTCGTTAGATTTTGAGTTTACGGCGGAAAATTTAACGCTGCTACTTCATGATGGTCAGCGTTGGAATATTAAATCAGAGTTTGCTTTCTGCCGAAATCTCTAGGAATTCTGGTGGTGATATCCTGGATAGGAAGTGCAATCGCATCTGAAATATTCACCAAAATCCCCAATTTAAAATCCCAAATTTTATGACTCCCGCAATTAACAAGAACGACCAGATAGATAAACAAGCCTGGAAGCTTCTGGAAGAATCGATCATTTATTACAAAGGTAAACCGATTGGGACTGTAGCCGCCCATGACCCGGAATTAGACGCACTCAACTACGACCAGTGTTTTTTCCGTGATTTTGTCTCCTCGGCTTTGGTGTTTCTCATGGCGGGTAAACCAGAAATTGTCCGCAACTTCTTAGTAGAAACACTGAATTTGCAAAGTCATGAAAAGCAAATGGACTGCTTTGAACCAGGTGCAGGATTAATGCCTGCTAGTTTTAAAGTAGAACACAAAGGCGATGAAGAATTTTTAGTAGCTGATTTTGGTGAACACGCGATCGCTCGTGTTCCGCCCATTGACTCTTGTATGTGGTGGATTATCCTTCTGCGGGCTTATGAAACATCTACAGGCGATGTGGAACTGGCACGTCAGCCAGAATTTCAGGCAGGAATCAAGTTAATTTTGGATCTTTGTTTGGTGCATCGGTTTTCCATGTACCCGACAATGTTGGTTCCCGATGGCGCGTTTATGATTGATCGGCGCATGGGAGTCTACGAACATCCACTAGAGATTCAGGTATTATTTTACTCTGCCTTGATTGCATCACGTGAATTGCTGTTAGCAAATGACAGTGGTAATGGCTACATTGGTAAGCTAAATGGAAGATTGGGTGCATTGAAATACCACGTCCGCAACTATTACTGGATAGACCTCCAGCGATTGAGCGAAATTTATCGCTTTAAAGGTGAAGAGTTTGGCAAAGAAGTGGCGAATAAGTTCAATATTTACCCAGAATCAATACCCCATTGGTTAACCGAGTGGTTACCTGAAGATGGAGGCTATTTAGCCGGGAATTTGGGGCCAGGAAGGATGGATTTTCGCTTTTTTGCTTTAGGAAATCTCATGGCGATCTTGTCTTCCTTAGCCAGCGATGCTGAATCTGAAAGCATCATGAATTTATTTGCCCAACGTTGGCATGATTTAATGGGTCATATGCCTGTTAAAATCTGCTATCCCGCTTTAGAAGGTGCAGAGTGGCGGATGACTACCGGCTGTGACCCCAAAAATACCGCTTGGTCTTATCATAATGGCGGTAACTGGCCGGTTTTGCTGTGGTTATTTGTGGCGGCGGCTCAAAAAATCGGTCGTGTAGAACTTGCCGAAAAGGCGATCGCTATTGTGGAGAAGCGGTTAATTGCTGATAAATACCCCGAATACTACGATGGTAAAAATGGTCGTCTGATTGGCAAAGAAGCCAGACTGTACCAAACTTGGAGTATTGCTGGATTAATCGCCGCAAAACAGTTTATGGCCAACCCTGAACATTTTAAACTCATCAGTTTTCCGGAAATTAGCGATAGTTTGGGTTGTAAGCTTTAACATTCCCCACTGCCCACATTGCTACATAAAAAAACGTGTTTTTCCCATTGAAAAAATTAATATAATGCTCTTATTATGAGCAGCTACCAATCTTTAAACACATCCGATACAGACAACCGCGCGAATAACAGTGACTGGCGGTTATTTTTACGTTTATGGCCTTATGCCCGTCGCAGTGGACGACTACTGACAGTAGCACTAGTGCTACTTGTACCCATCGCATTAGCCAACGCAGTCCAACCACTGCTAATTGGACAGGTGATTTCTTTGATTCGCAATGAACCCAGCACTTATGAATTTCTCAGGAATCGTCCCTTGTGGCAAGGGCTAAATATCCTGCAAGTATTAATCCTGATTGCCATTGTGATCCGGCTGGTATTAACTGGCGTTCAGGGTTATCTACTTCAAAAGCTAGGGCAAAAAATCACAGCAGCAATTCGCCAGGATTTATTTCATCATGTGACATCTTTAGCGGTACGTTTTTTTGACCGCACACCCATAGGTAAATTAATTACTCGACTCACCAGCGATGTGGAAGTATTGGGAGATGTATTTTCCACTGGGGCGATTGGTATTTTGTCCAATGTGTTGACCATGCTGGTGATCGTGGGCATCATGCTTTCCATTGAATGGAAACTCGCTTGTTTGCTGCTGGTCATGCTACTGCCAATTACTTGGTTGATTATTTACTTTCAGCAACAGTACCGCAAAGCCAATTACAAAGCACGGGAAGAACTTTCAGGTTTAAATTCCCAATTACAAGAAAATGTAGTTGGGATGAATATCGTGCAGTTATTCCGACGGGAAAGATTTAATGCTGACTTGTTTCGTCACGCCAACCAACGCTACACCAAGCAAGTAGACCAAACCATCCTTTATGATTCGGCTGTTTCAGCAACTTTGGAATGGATCGGGCTAGTTGCGATCGCTGGAGTACTTTTACTAGGTGGTTGGTTACTTTTAGATCAAGCCCTGACTTTCGGGGTTTTAGCGGCATTTATCTTATATGCCCAGCGATTATTTGACCCTTTAAGGGATTTTGCCGAAAAATTCACCGTCATTCAAGCTGGATTTACCGCCATTGAACGCATTACCGACATTCTAGATGAACCCATAGAAATCCGCGATGGTAGTAATCCACGCTTTTCCATATTTGATTCAAACTTCGGCTATATAGACGAGATAGTGACTAATATGGAATCGCAAGATTTCGATCCTACGCCAGAATTGGGAGAAATTCGGTTTGAACACGTCTGGTTTGCTTACAAAGACGATGATTATGTGATTAGAGACTTAGACTTTGTAATTCATCCTGGGGAAAAAGTGGCATTAGTCGGCCCCACCGGTGCGGGCAAAAGTTCGATTATTCGGCTGTTGTGCCGTCTTTATGAACCCACCCAAGGACGTATTTTAATAGATGGCATAGATATCCGGGAGTTACCACAGGCAGATTTACGCCGCTATATGGCAGTAATTTTGCAAGAAGGCTTTTTGTTTGCTGGTGATGTCAAAAGCAATATCACTTTAGGAGACCATTACACCTTTGAGGAAATTCAACAAGCTGCTAGTAAAACAAATGTGGCTGAATTTATTGAAAATTTACCCCAAGGCTACGATACTCAACTGCGACAACGAGGGACAAATATTTCTAGTGGTCAAAAACAACTTTTAGCCTTTGCCCGTGCAGCAATTCGTAATCCGCAAATTTTGGTGCTAGATGAAGCTACTGCTAGTTTAGATGTGAGTACAGAAACTTTAGTACAAGAAGCATTAAACCAACTTTTAGTAAAACGGACTGCCATTATTATTGCTCACCGTTTGTCTACAATTCGCAATGTGAATCGAATTTTTGTGTTGAAACGAGGTGAATTAATAGAACAAGGTAGCCATGATGAATTGTTGCAAAAAGAGGGATTATATGCTACTTTACACAATTTGCAAATGTTAGGTTCTTAAGCGCTAGAGTTTTTCAATGCAGCGGCTTTTAGTGTAACATCTATTGAAGGCTTGTTTTGTAATAAGTTTTAACAGAATTAGTTAATTTGATTTGGTGTCCATAAATTATGTTTGGTAGATAACAACCTGGGAAATAATTGTGGGAAATCAGCTTTTTAATTACTGCAAGTTGCAACTTTATTACACACAAGCCCGATACTCTCTACAGCATATTTAACAAAGACAGAATTTTCTTTGGAGTTGCAAGAACCCTTGATTTCAATTGTCCTTGTGGTGTCTTTGACGAGTTTCGCTTGGTAAATAGACAATGAACCAGAGGGTTCCTCAAAACTTAACTCGGCTAGGATTGTATTATTATCTAAACTTTGCTGAATAATTTTTCCAGCTACTTTGTAATTAAACCAATTCCATCCGTGGCGAAGCATGAGTTCTCTTTCTAGGATTTGCACCGCAGTCGGCAGAATTCCCCAGCCTCTATATACTTTCTTCAGGCATTGTATATCACCTGTACGAGTCAATATTGACCGAAATGATTCTTGATTGAGAACACCATAATATCTGCCATCTGGCAAATCTATCGCTGTGGGTGCAAATCGATGTCCACCAAAATGGCTGGATTTCCAAATTCGGAGATTATCCAATTCTAAATCCGCAATCATAGCGCTTGCTTGGAAATAAAACGGACTACCATATCTTGCACAACACTGATCATGACTACCGTGGGTACATACTAAAATATCTCTAGTGATATTTGTCTCTATTTGATGGTCGGGAATTTTGCCCCATAAACATTTTTTTACAACCCCCGCTACTTGTTCAATGTGTGGTAACTTGAACTCATATTTTTGGTATCCATGACTCAGCCCCTCTTGCTTTTGATAAATCAAAAGGGTTGTGTAGTCTACTTTGTGTGAATAATTATTAGCAATTAAGAGAAATCTCACGGGTAATTTAGCACGGCGGACTTCCTCTACTAACACCTGTAAATTATTTGGTACCCATTTCGATTGTAAGGCATTGTATGTCCAGGGTTGAGGACATTCAACCAAAATATATGTTTGGTAATTTGTCGCACTACTA
>REBL01000046.1 GCA_007692755.1 Nodularia sp. (in: cyanobacteria)
GGATCAGTTTGTTTTAACAATACCACTCCATCGGCGGGAGATAAATCGTACCCCAAAAGGGCATGATCCAAAATACTATCAACAGTTTTACAGGGCATCAGTGATAACCAAGTTACTCTTACTATTTTCGCAGAAATTAGAATTAATCTTCAGACTATGAGAATTGATAATCAGGGGGTTTTTATCTCGTAGCGTTCAGGTATCAGGATTGTTTTTGCTATCAGTGGTAGTCGGCAGAGTTTCTGACCCCATGAATGGTTATTCTATAGTGCGCTGTACCTGTCAGGTGTCATACTTACATCCAGTGATAAGCAAAGTTTTTTCTGGTGGTAAGTCTAAATATATACAAATTCAACTATAACGTGGTAGACTTGAGAGTCTAAAAATTTTCTCAACTAATATATATATTTAACTGTAATAGTGCATTTACGCAAACCATTTGAGATGGAATTTTCTTTCCTGCGTTTTGGCAAAAATGGTTTTAGCTAAACTCGAATTTTAGCAAGAATTGCTTCGCTTGTTAAATTTCATAGCGATTTCCTGCTTTTTGAAATTTGCTTAGAAAAAGTATTATTTGCTTCCCTGAATTACAAAGGATTGTCTAAAAAAGTAAATTTTTTAGAAATTTGAGAAATTATAGGAAACACCTTTGATCAACTATCTACACCTGTCTATTATAATTATATTTAGCTTATTATTGTTCCGATTGCCATTTTTCTTTCGCGCTACATTCAACTGGGATGAAAGTACATTTATTTTGATGGGTCAATCTATTTTAGATGGCAACCTACCCTATGTAGAACTATGGGATTTAAAACCACCACTGGCATTCTTTAGCTATGCTTTAGCTATTTTAGCTTTTGGTAAATCTATTATATCGGTTCGCTTATTTGGCACTCTATGCGTCATGAGCGCGGCAATCCTCACGTACTATATTTGTCGCTCTGTGTGGAGTTCAAAACTTAGTCTATTGACTGCCATCATATTTATAGTCCTAACTGGCCCTTTAATGGATGGTAAATCTGTGATGACTGAGCATATAGCTATTGTGCCGTTACTTGGTTCTTTAGCCTTACTTGTCAGCAGCGATAAGTTGGTTAATATGAAATTTTTTCTGGTTGGGTTGCTGATGGGGTCTGCGTGTATGATTCGCCTTAATTTAGCTTATGTAGCATTGATTATAGGCTTATCTTATATAAAGATAGTAACGCATCCATCGAATATATCAAAAGAATATTTATTGCGTGTTTTGCAAACTCCAACTTCTAATACGAATCAAGAATTGCTCAAAGTACTGGAACAAAAACCTGAGTTTATTGTCAAGAATGAAAATGTCTGGTATTTACAAGACCATCCAGAGGCGATCGCTTTATTGGAAGCCACGTTAAAAACACAGTATACACTGTTAAACAACATGGGAGAAACGCAAATTTACCGTCAAATATCTGGTGTTGCACAATAGATAAAATTCATTTATCTTTGTTACTTATTTTCTAGTTTCAACTAGCAAAAACTCTGCCTAAAAATAGATGTATTTATATAAAAATTGGCGTTCTACTGTTTCGACTAGCTGGTTTCAGTTTGTATTGTTGCTGGTCTGGTTGATCATTGGTATTGGCTTACGTTTCACCAACTTAACAGCCAAGCCTCCTTGGACTGATGAATTTGCTACTTTGGTGTTTAGCCTGGGGAATAGTTTTTTACCAGTACCTTTAGATCAAGCGATCGCACCTGATATCCTGTTACAACCACTACAAATAAATCCCGCAGCTAGTATTGGGGATGTGATTCATAATCTCCTCATAGAAGACCACCATCCACCATTCTATTTTGTACTGGTTCATCTGTGGATGAGGCTATTTCCCAATCAAGAAGGGTTAGTATCGCTGTTTGCTGCACGATCTTTTCCCACTTTACTAAGTGCATTATCTATTCCCTGTGCTTATCTTTTAGGCAAATTAGCCTTTCGTTCTCCATTAGTGGGACAATTATCAGCGGCCATGATGGCAGTCTCACCCTATAACATTTTTTTAGCACAAGAAGCACGTCATTATAGTTTGGCTGTAATCTGGGTGATGGCATCCCTGACTTGCTTCATAATTGCTATCCGTCACCTGCAAAACCGAATATTGTTACCGCTTTGGTTAATCATTGCTTGGGTAGGAGTTAACGCCTTGGGTATTGCTACTCATTACTTTTTTGTTCTAACTCTTGGTGCTGAAGCTTTGGTGTTGATTTTTGTAGCTTGGCAACAATACACCCACGCAAAAAGTTTGCCGTTTCTTTCTCCTCTGTGGTGGCGGATTTATTTTATTGCGGCTGGAACTGCTGTTGCGGGTGTAGTTTGGTTACCTGGTTTATTACAGAATCGCTATAGCAGTAGTATGACAGAGTGGATTAAAACTGAGCGTGTGGGACTAGATTGGGTCAACCCCATTTTTCAAGCTTTAGCAGCATGGGTGACAATGATTTCCTTGCTACCAGTGGAAGCACCACAGTTAACAGTTGTGATTGCCTCTGGATTGGTCATGTTAATTTTCTTTATTTGGGCAACACCGATTTTAGTTCGTGGTCTGAAAGTCCAACTACAGCAACCTGAAACTGGCTCAATAACTCAGGTATTAAGTGGGGTAGTATTAGGAGCGATCGCTTTATTCTTCTTCTTCACTTATTTTCTGGGTATCGACTTGACACGGGGCGCTCGCTATAGTTTTGTTTATTTTCCAGCAGTAATTATCCTACTGGGGGCAAGTCTAGCCGTTTGTTATCAAAATCCAGACATCGGTAAATGGGGTATCACTGGAAAAAAAGCCGTGTGCCTCATTTGGTTGATGGGATTAATTAGTGCGATCACAGTTACGTCTAATCTGGGTTATCGCAAATATTACCGCCCTGATCTGTTAGTTCCCGTAATTGAACAAAATTCCCCAATTCCAGTTCTCATCGCCACAACCCACAAGAGCTTAGTACAAATTGGTGAAATGATGGGCATAGCTTGGGAGTTAAAATTATCTGGTTCACAAGCTAATACCCAATTTCTGCTCGCACATCAGGAGAAAGACCCTAATACTTCTACTACAGCCCTAAACAATAGCTTAAAGGCATTACCAAGACCCTTTGATTTATGGTTAGTAAATTTTCATGCGCCCATACCAGAAACTGCGAAAAAATGTGTGTCTGACACCCAAGCTTTGCCAGCCGTAAATGGTTATGAGTACAAATTTTATCACTGTCATTAAACGAGACAGGCGATATTTTTCGCCTACTCTTTACGCCCAATCTGTAGCAAGCTTCACCAAACTCCGAACTGTTTTTTGCGTAAGTCCTATATTAAGTTGCCCTTGACGCTGAATCCAAATAATTTTCCTCACCCTGTTATCAGAGTATTTTTCATGAGTAATTTTAAAACCAGCTTTGCCTTATTGATGCTTGTGTGTCTGATAGCTACTGGCGTAACAGGATATTTACTGGGAGGAATCGATCCTGAGCTAATTCAATCCTGGTTACAAGCGGCTGGTATCTGGGCCCCTGTCACTTATATCGCTGTCTATGTGGTAGCAACAATTTTGATTTTGCCTTCCACAGCCTTGAATTTAACAGGAGGAGCAATTTTTGGCCCTTGGATGGGGACATTTTGGACAAGTATTGGGGCAATTATTGCAGCGATCGCCGCCTTTATTTTTGCCCGTACAGTAGGACATGACATTATTTCTCAAAGACTAGCCGGACGTTGGCAAGCTATAGATGCTGAAGTTAGACAAGGCGGTATCTTTTATATGTTTGCTATCCGACTAATGCCCATCTTGCCTTATGGATTAGTAAATTTTGCCGCTGGTTTAACATCAATTAGCTTCAAGGATTACTTAATTGGCACAGCCTTGGGGACAGTACCCGGAATATTGCCATTTGTTCTCTTGGGTAGTTCTGGCTTAAAGGCAATCCGCACTGGCGAAATTCTACCATTGGTAACTGCTTTGGTATTGATAGGAATGCTAGTAAGCGGTTCTACTTGGTATCGTCGTCGCCGCTCTTTTCCAAATCGTAAAAAACCTTAACAAACACAAATCACCTATGATACCTAAATATTCTTTTATTGTACCTATCTACAATGAAGAAGAAAACATTAACGAAATGTATCGCCGCATCTCCCAAGTAATGAATCAGATGGATGATGTTGTGGAGTTGTGTTTGGTAAATGACGGCAGCCGCGATCGCTCTTTGCAAATGATGCGTGAATTACATCAAGAAGATTCGCGTGTCGTGTACTTGAGTTTAGCCAGAAATTTTGGTCATCAAATCGCCGTCACAGCCGGGTTAAATTTTGTTCGAGGACAGATAGTTGTCATTCTCGATGCTGATTTACAAGACCCACCAGAGTTGATTACCGAAATGGTGGAACAATGGCGACAGGGATATCATATAGTTTATGCCCAAAGGATAAAACGCCGTAGGGAAGGCTGGTTTAAACGCTTCATGGCTTATGCTTTTTATCGGATTCTCAAGCGGCTAGCAGATGTAGATATTCCTACAGATACAGGGGATTTTTGCCTATTAGATCGCCAAGTTGTAGATTTGCTAAATGCTATGCCAGAACGCAATCGCTACATTCGCGGTTTGCGCTCTTGGGTGGGTTTTAATCAAACAGCAGTAAAGTTTGAGCGTGATCCGCGTTTTGCTGGTGATGTCAAATATACATTTCATAAATCTTTCGCCCTAGCAATTAATGGCATAGTTTCTTTCTCGAAAGTACCATTAAGACTTTCAACTTATTTGGGATTGTTAGCTGCCGTAGTTTCAATGTTCATGTGTTTACTAGTTTTGTATTGGCGAATTTTTATACCCAATTCTCCCTTAACTGGAGTGGCTATTATCCTCATAGCCATCTTCTTTTTAGGCGCAGTGCAACTAGTTAGTATTGGCATTTTGGGTGAGTATATTGGGCGGATTTATGAAGAAGTTAAACAAAGACCGCTTTATACTTTGTCAGAAGTTACAGGTTTTGAGCAGCAATATCAGGCTGACCCACAACCATTAGATATGTCCTCTTCCTCATCTAACTAGTACACTTTTAATCTACCTCTCCAAAAATATAACTTTTTGGTACACCTACAGGTGATAAACCAGCGATCGCGCGTAAGTTTTGGCAACGAATTAACTCGCTAAAATTCAAATTTGAATGTTTTTCAATCTGAGAGATCGCCTCAATAGCAGATAATAAATGCTCGGCGGCTTCAGTTTCCGAATAACCACGCTTTTGGGCTATCCGCATCGCAGCTAAATCGGCGTTTAACTCTGATTGAGAAGATTTGTTAGTTCGCCAAATCCGCACCAAAGCGATCGCGCTTAATCCGCCAGCCACAGCCACACCCACCACATCTGCTTCTGCTGATTCCAGCAATCCAGCCAACAACCCCAGCAAAACCACACCTTGATAAATATCAGGTTTAAACCACTTCACCCCCATCAACCAGCTAACCTTCTGCAATAGCAACAAATCCCGTTGTGATTTTGTCAGGCGCAACCACAAATCGAAATTAATATATATCGGTCGATCCTGATTCCAAGGTAGAGGAAAAGCAGCATCAATCACCTTTGGCAGTTCCGGCTTGCTGATAATTTTTGTAGTCATGCGACTAGAAGCAGGCATCACATCTAACAAACGGCGAATTTCAACCCTTGGCTCCAT
>REBL01000045.1 GCA_007692755.1 Nodularia sp. (in: cyanobacteria)
GGATTAAAAACTTGCCTTACCCATTGCATACTTTCCAAATCAGCAGGGCTAAACATATCAGGCATATAGCATTTTTTATCTGCACCAATGCCATGTTCACCAGAAATACTACCGCCTACCTTTACACAAAGCTTGAGGATTTCTCCGCCGACTTCCTCAACTTTTTCTAACGCCCCTGGGACAGAATTATCAAATAGAATTAATGGGTGGAGATTCCCATCACCAGCATGAAACACATTGGCAATTGTATAACCAAACTTTTTACTCAATGCCTCAATTTCTTGCAAAACATAAGTTAATTGAGTCCGAGGAATTACCCCATCCTGAACATAATAGTCAGGGCTTAAATGTCCAGCCGCAGCGAAAGCAGCCTTTCGACCCTTCCAAAGTTTTAAACGAGTTTCTAAGTCACTCGCAGAAGTGACATTACGCGCGCCATTCTTTTTACAGATTTCCGCCACACGTTGTTTATTCACCTCAACTTCCACATCTAAACCATCGATTTCTACTAATAAAATCGCCGTAGCATCGCGAGGATAACAATTTGTCGCCACCACATCCTCAACAGCATTGATGCTAACGTTGTCCATCATTTCCATACCACCGGGAATAATTCCCGCGCTGATAATATCAGAAACACTTGCCCCAGCCGCTTCCACACTGGTAAAATCTGCTAATAAAACACAAATTGATTCAGCACTTTTGAGAATTCGCAGAGTAATTTCTGTAGCGATGCCCAAAGTACCTTCAGAACCGACAAATACACCCGTTAAATCATAACCAGGCATTTCCGGTACTTGTCCGCCTAAATCCAGAATGTCCCCTTCAGGCGTGACAATTTTTAAACCCAAAACGTGGTTAGTCGTCACACCATATTTGAGACAATGTACACCCCCAGAGTTTTCTGCCACATTACCCCCAATTGAGCAGATAATTTGGCTAGAAGGGTCTGGTGCATAATAAAATCCCGCCCCGCTGACAGTTTGTGTCACCCAGCTATTAATGACTCCTGGCTGTACCACAATGCGCTGATTATCTAAATCAACATTGAGAATTTGCCGCATTAAGGAAGTAACAATCAAAACCGAATCTTCCGAAGGTAAAGCGCCACCAGATAAACCAGTCCCAGAACCACGGGCGATAAAGGTGACAGAGTATTTATTGCATATTTTCACCACTTCAGCAATTTGTTCTGTAGTTCTGGGCAAAACTACCACAGCCGGACGTTGACGATAACTAGTTAAGCCATCGCACTCGTATGTAATGAGTTCTTCCCGACGTTGCACCACACCATTTTTACCAACTACAGCCTCAAATGCTTTAATAATAGGTTTCCAGTTGTATTGCTTTTTCTCTTGGATAAGCATAGTTTTTTATAGTTAGAGGTAGATATATCACCATTGTGACAAGAATACTGCTTTAGGGGAAGTAACAAAGCCATAAGCCTAACAGCATGGCTACGCTTACCGCACTTATTTTCAGCACTAAGTTAGTATGAGTGGATAGAAGGCGATCGCATAGTTTATATTTAGTTGTTAAGTGTCTGGAATGAGGCGATTTTAGAAGGTTCTAAAGGATCTCAATAGAGTTTACAGTTTCACGGATTAATAAATAAATTTTCCCATTTTGTCAATATAGCGTTCCTGCCCACCAACAAAGACCTTTGCTATTCCTCCATAAAATCTCCCAGGACTATAAAATTTAGGTTGAATTACTAGCTGCCCACTTTTGTTGATAAAACCCCATTTCTTATCAATTTTGATACCCGCAAATCCTTCGGAAAATTCCACAGCCAGACCACATTGGGGCTGGAGGATTATCTGCCCTGTCTTATCGATATAGGCACACTGCCCATTAGCCTGGTCACCAATCCTAATCACTGCTAATCCCTCACAAAAGTTCCCAGCATAATCAAACTGTATCTGAATGACTAAATGCCCTGCTTTATTGATATATCCATATTTTTCGTTAATACAGACTACTGCCAACCCTTCAAAAAAGTACTCAGCCTCATCAAATTGGGGTTGGATGACAATCTGCCCACTCTTGCCGATGTAGCCAAGCTTATCGCCCATCTGGACTAGTGCCAGCCCTTCCTTAAATCCCCAAGCTTCATCAAACTCAGACTGGATAATTATTTGTCCACTCTTGTTGATATAGTCAAATTTTTCGCCTGTTTGGACTAGTGTCAGCCCTTCAGAAAACTTCTCAGCCGCATCAAATTGAGGTGGGATAACTAGTTGCCCACTCATGTCAATATAGCCCCACTTTCCACCCTTTTTAAGACTAAATAAGCTCTTCTGTGCGCCGAAATTAACTGCTGCTAGTCCTTCAGAAAATTCGCCAGCTAAATCAAACTGTGGTTGTATGATTATCCGCCCCGTCAGGTCTATATAACCATACTGATCACCTATCTTGATCGGCCTGGGCGAGATGGCAAGAGATAATGAAAGTAAGCCAGCCTGTTTTAAGGCTTGCAACGCCTCACCTGCATCTGAGTAGCGCTGCTGAGAACTATATCGCACCATTTTAGTCAAAATTTCAACCAGTGCGTTGCTTGCTTGGGCTTGTTCTATCCAGAGAACTTCTAATGTATCGGAATCTATTCGTAGTTCGTGCGGTGATACCCCAGTTAAAGCTTGAATTGCGGTTATTCCCAACGCATAAATATCGCTACATAACTTGGGATGACCATGATACTGCTCACTTGGCATATAGCCACGAGTACCAATTGAAATTGTGCTACTTATTTCTCCTTGAGCATTTAGGCTTAAATTACTGATTTCTTTGACAATCCCAAAGTCTATTAAAACAAGCTTATTATCAGGATACCGCCGCATCAAATTCAAGGGCTTAATATCTCGATGTATCACATTATTTTCATGGACAAAAGCTAGCACCTCTAAAATTTCTTGTAAAAGCTGAATGATATCAGCTTCACTCCACGGTTCTCCTGAAACGATTTCGTTACTCAGATCATGCCCTTCAATGAATTCCTGGACAAGATAAAATTCTCTATTTTCCTCGAAAAAGTCATACAGTTCAGGAATTTGAGGATGTTCCTTACCCAATTTGAACAGAGTTGCTGCTTCTTTCTTAAACCTTTCTTCTGTATCTAGTTCTGGTGTCGAGGGTTTGATCAGCCGCTTGATTACACATTTATACTTAGGTGTGACTGGTAGATCCTGCGGCCATTCAGCCAGATAGGTTTCTCCAAACCCACCTAAACCTAACTCCTTGATAATTTTGTAGCGTCGCCGCAGTATGTGTCCAATCATGAGTATCGATTTTATATATTCATTATTGTAAATAATGACACAACTCACCCGGTTATTGTGGTCAACGACTACGCACTTTCCCTTCCGCAATCAATTAACCTAGAAATAACGCTCTCAAATAGTGGATAAAATTATGGTTGAGCAAATTCTCATCAATACAGATGATTTTTATGTGCCAGATGCCAACCTACTAGTTACTGAAGATGATACACCTGTGGACAATTTCGCATCTGCCAAACAACAACGCTTATTAGTCGGTTCTCTTTTTAGTTCTTTACAAAATCAAACCTTTTTAGCTGAGGCTAATGTGGGTGTTTACTACACAGACCTTCAGCCCCCCATTGTACCAGACGTTTTTCTGAGCTTAGATGTCAAAATTCCTGAACAGTGGTGGGAAAAACACAATCGTTGTTATATGGTTTGGCGTTTTGGCAAACCTCCAGAAGTTGTGATGGAAATTGTCTCTAATAAAGAAGGTGATGAATTAGGCAAAAAGTTAGAAATTTATGAGCAAATGCGGGCGAGTTACTATATTGTCTATGACCCCAATCAACAATTAGGAGAACAGGTAATACGGATTTATGAACTCAGGGGAAGGCGTTATTTTGAAACTTCAGAAACTTGGCTAGAACAAGTAGGTTTGGGTTTAACTCTGTGGTCAGGTGCATTTGAAGGTAGACAAGATAATTGGTTACGCTGGTGTTACCAAGATGGAACTATTTTACCTACTGGAGATGAACGGGCTGAACAAGCTGAACAACGCGCCCAATTACTAGCAGAAAGACTCAGGGCTATGGGCATAGATCCTGATACTGTTTAGAAACTGGATCTAATTTTAATCAATTAAGCTAGAAATAACGCTCTCAAATAGTGGATAAAATTATGGTTGAGCAAATTCTCATCGATACAGATAATTTCTATGTGCCAGATGCCAACCAACTAGTTACCGAAGATGATACACCTGTGGACAATTTCGCATCAGAAAAACAACAACGCCTCTTGGTTGGCTCTCTTTACAGTTCTTTACAAAATCAAACTTTTTTAGCAGCGGCTAATGTGGGTGTTTATTATGCATATAGAAAACCGCCTATTGTCCCTGATGTTTTATTTAGCTTAGATGTCCAAATACCTGAAAAATGGTGGGACAAGCAAAATCGTTGTTATATGGTTTGGGAGTTTGAAAAACCTCCAGAAGTTGTGATGGAAATTGTCTCTAATAAAGAAGGTGATGAATTAGGCAAAAAGTTAGAAATTTATGAGCAAATGCGGGCGAGTTACTATATTGTCTATGACCCCAATCAACAATTAGGAGAACAGGTAATACGGATTTATGAACTCAGGGGAAGGCGTTATTTTGAAACTTCAGAAACTTGGCTAGAACAAGTAGGTTTGGGTTTAACTCTGTGGTCAGGTGCATTTGAAGGTAGACAAGATAATTGGTTACGCTGGTGCTACCAAGATGGAACTATTCTACCTACTGGAGATGAACGTGCTGAAGAAGAGAAGCAAAGGGCTGAACAAGAAAAGCAAAGGGCTGAACAAGCCGAACAACGCGCCCAATTATTAGCAGAAAGACTAAGGGCTATGGGCATAGACCCTGATAGTCTTTAGAGGCTTTGTAGAGATGTTGGATAAAATGTCTCTACACATTGTTGATAAACTCTTCAACTCGTTGCCAAACGTTTTCTAACAAATTGGGATCATCTGCATCAAACCACTCAATTTTGGGATTTGCTTTAAACCAAGTCCGCTGGCGCTTGGCAAATTGTCGCGTATGCAAAACCGTCAATTCTTTTGCTGAATCCAAAGAAATTTCACCAGCTAAATATTGTCTGATTTCTTGATATCCCAAAGTATTCAATAATGGTAAATCAGCACCATATTTTTGACAAAGGTATTCTACCTCAGCCACTAAACCATCCGCTATCATTTGTTCTGTGCGCTTGTGAATGCGTAGCCTTAACTTTTCCACATCGCAATCTAAACCTATTTGCAAAATTGGATAATATGGGGGGTTCTCTCCTTGCTGCTGGGAAATAGGGCAACCAGTAATATAAAAGACTTCTAATGCTCGTAAAGTCCGCACAGTATCATGAGGATGAATCTTCTGGGCGGCGATCGCATCTACTTGTTGTAGTATACCGTATAGCGTCGTTTGTCCTAAGGATTGCAGTTGCGATCGCAATTCTTTTTCAGGTGCAACCCTGGGAATTTTCATTCCTTGCACAATCGAGCGTATGTATAAACCTGTACCTCCAACCAACAACAATGGCGCACCAGGAAGAGTCGTAATTAAGCCTTGTGCTTGTTCCTGATAGTCTGCTACCGTCATAATCTCTGTAGGATTGCAGATATCTATTAAATAATGTGGCACTAATTTTCGTTCTGCCAATGTTGGTTTAGCCGT